>CAYFWA010000010.1:5391-17322 GCA_964346625.1 uncultured Myxococcales bacterium | reverse complement strand
CGAAAGGGAGCCGTACGAAAGGGAGCCGTACGAAAGGGAGCCGTACGAAAGGGAGCCGTACGAAAGGGAGTCGTACGACAACGCCGGATGGAGGTGGTAACTTACGTATCCGATCGGACGCCCTCCGACTGAGTCGGAGGGCGTCCGATCGGATACGTTGCGGGGGGGAGGGGGGTTAAAACCGCACGGGCATGAGCTGCGCGGTGTATTTCGCGGCGTCGGGGCCGTGCTGCTCGGCGACCTGACGCTCGGACAGCACGAGGGTGGCGTGCTCTCCCGCGATCCGGGAAAAGAACACCCGCTGCTCGCGATCCCCGGCGCGAACGCGGAGCTCGGCCAGGTCGCCCAGCTCCCCGTTGACCAGATCGGCGTGACACACCGGGCAATAGAAGTCCCAGTGGACACCCTCCTCGAGCTGCACGTCGGGGGGGAGGTAGATCTCGTAGTTCCCCGGTTCCGGGTGGAAGCCGATCAGGTGCTTGCGCTCCCCGTGCTCGGCCACCAGCACGATGGTGGAGTCCGGGTTGAGCATGGCGTCGCAGTACGGACAGCTATAGGTCCAGCTCATGGCCGTGACCTCCTTTCCCATTCATCTGAATGATACGAAGCCCGTCTCCTCCGGGCAAAGGGCTCCGTCGAGTGTCTCATCGGGCGGCGCTTCCCGACGCCTGTCTTCGCAGCCTCAATCCTCCAGCTCCCGGGCGAGCACCTGGCTCACCGGCGCGTAGCCAAAGGCCTCGTAGAAGGCCACGGCGTCGGGGTTGCCGCGCCAGACCGTGAGCACCACCTGCTCGGCGTGACGGCGGCGGGCCCACTCCTCCCCCGCTCGCAGCAGGGCGCGTCCGATCCCCTGGCGGCGGTGCGCCTCGTCCACCACCAGGTCCTCCACGTGCGCCCGGCGGCGATCGGCGAACACCGGCGACGGGGGCGTATCGTAGAGCTGAAAGTGGATCAAGCCCACGATGTCCCCGCCGCGCACGGCCACCAGCAGCTCCTGGTCGTCGTCGGCCAGGATCCGGTCCAGATACAGCCGGCTGCGGGCCGGGTCGGCGCCGGCGGCGAAAAATTCCGGCCGGATCCGTGCGTGGAAGGAGTCCACCTGCTGCCACAGGCGACACAGGTCGAGGTGGTCCGCCAGGTGGGCCCGCCGGATGCGCGGGTGGGCGCTGGCGGAGGCCGCGGGGGGGGCGTCCTCGCGGCTCACGAGTCCCTCCGTGGCTCTCGTGCCGGTGGCTCGTCCTCGTCCCGCTCCTCCAACACCTCGGGCGGCTCACGTCGGTGCAGCGCGTCCAAATCCACCACCGGCCCCGCCGGCGCCTCGCAGCTCGAGCTCTTTCCGCCCCCCGCCCGCGCCCGCAGCGAGGAGATGTCGTCGAGGAAGCGGGGACACATTACCTCCCGCACCCGTCCTTCCACGGCGTCCACCGTGGGGAGCCCGACCAGCTCATTCACCAGGGTCTTGGACTCGGCGTAGGTGCTGGCCCGGACGATGCGCTTGACGTGCGGGATCGCGGCCGCCGGCATGGACAGGTTGTCGAGGCCGAGCCCGAGCATGACGAGGGTGTAGGCGGGATCCGCCGCCATCTCCCCGCACAGGCTCACCCCGACGCCGGCGTCGTGGGCCGCGCGGGTCACGAAGCGCAGAATCCGCAGGATCGCCGGGTGCAGCGGGTGGTACAGGTAGTTGACCAGCTCGTTGTCGCGATCGATGGCCAGCGAGTACTGGATCAGATCGTTTGAGCCGATGGCCAGGAAGTCGGACTCTTGGGCCAGCAGATCCGCGATCATGGCCGCCGACGGCATCTCCACCATGATCCCCACCTCGAGGGAATCCGGCACCGTGACCCCCTGGCGCGCCACCTCCTCGCGACACCGCTCCAGCTCCCGACGGGCGTCACGGAGCTCCTGCACGCCCGAGACCATGGGGAACATGATCCGCATCTGCCCGGCCTCCGCCGCGCGCAGCAGACCCCGGAGCTGCGCGCGCAGGATCGCCGGCTCGCGCAGGGCCAACCGGATGGAGCGCAACCCGAGGGCGGGGTTGTCCTCCTCGGGCCAGTCGATCAGGGGCGAGGTCTTCTCCCCGCCCCCGAGATCGAAGGTCCGGAAGGTGACCGGACGCTCGCCCATGCCCGCGAGGATCCCCCGAGCATCGAGCTCGTGCTCCTGCTCCGAGGGCAGCGAGGTGCGATCCATGTACAAAAACTCGGTGCGGTAGAGCCCGATGCCCTCGGCGCCTTGCTTGAGGGCCAGGGCCACCTCCTCGGCCAGCTCGATGTTGGCCTTGAGCACCAGGCGGTGCCCGTCCTGGGTGACGGCGGGCTTGTCCCGATCCTTGAGGAGCTCCTCCTCGCTCGCGGCGTACTCGGTGGCGCGCACCTCGTAGTGGGCGATCTGCAAGGCCGTGGGGGCGCGCACCACCTCCCCGACGAGCCCGTCCACCACCACCAGGTCGCCGTTTTTCACCGACGCGCTGAAATCCTCCAGGCCCACCACCCCGGGCAGCTCGAAGGCGCGCGCCATGAGCACGGTGTGGGAGGTGCGCCCGCCGTGATCCAGGGCCAGGGCCACCACGCCATCCCGGTAGAACTGCACCACGTCCGCCGGCGTCAGATCGTGCGCCACCACCACCGCCCCCGCGGGCGCCCGCAGCTTGAGATCCGGTGCGCCCGTGAGGTTGCGCAACACCCGATCCCCCACGTGGTCGATGTCCGACCGACGATCGCGCAGGTACTCCTCGTCGGCGTCCTCGAACAGGGAGCGCAGCCGCTTGAGCACCCGCGCGAGGGCCCACTCGGCGTTGATCTTCTCTTCTCGGATGAGCCGCGCCGGTTCATCGGTCAGGGCCTCGTCGCGGAGCATCAGGGCCTGCGCCTCCAGGATCTGGTTGGGCTCCATGTGGGGCTCGATCTCGCCGCGGAGGTCCTCCACCTGCTGGTGGCTCTGCTCGAGGGCGCGCTGCAGGCGGCGCAGCTCCTCGGTGACCTGCGTCTCCTGCAACTTCGCCTTCACCACCCGGAGACGGTGGCGCTCGAGCACGAAGGCCGGCCCGCTGGCGATGCCCGGCGACGCGCTGACACCCCGCACGCTCTCGGACTGCTGAATCACCGTCACGCCTCCTCCCCGAACCGCTCGCGCACCAACCGCTGCAGCGCCTCCACCGCCTGCTGGGCGTCGGGGCCCTCGGCGGTGATCTGCAGCACCGTGCCCTGGGGCACCAGGAGGCTCATCAGCCCCATGATGCTCTTGCCGTTGACCGGCACCCCGCCCTTGTCCACCTGAATGGCGGCCTCGAAGCCGCAGGCCGTCTGCACGAACTCCTTGGCCGGCCGCGTGTGCAGCCCCAGGCGGTTGCGCACCTCCACCCGCGCCCGAGCCCTTGGGATCTCCGCGCTACCCACCGTCCACCTCTCGCTTTGCCACCGCCAGGGCATCGCTGGCGAGGTTGATCCCACGGCGCCCCGTGTCCGCCAACGAGCGCGCGAGCGCGGTGGGCGTCCCGCGCGAGCGATCCACCGAGTAGAGCTTGGTCATCATGGCGAGATTGGCGCCACAGAGCACCTCCACCTGCGCCCGCTCCCGGGCCAGATCATAGCAGAGGTTCGCGATGGACGAGCCACACAGATCTGCCAGCAACAACACGCCACGGCCAGCGTCCAGCCGCGCCACTGCCTCGCGGATCTGCTGCTTGGCGGCGGCGAGATCCACCGGGTGGCCCAGGTGCAGGGCCTCCAGGGCGGGCTGGGGGCCGAGCACCTCCTGGGCGGCGTCGCGCAGCGCCTCGGGCACGCCCCCCACGCCCACCAGGACCACCCCGATGCGGGTCGGCTCCGGCATGGTCGTCATGATCGCTCCACGTCCCGGTGACGCACCGCCACCCGCCCCCCCGAGCTCGGCAGGCGCCGCCGCAGCTCCTCGGTGATGGCCACGCTGCGGTGTCGCCCCCCGGTGCAGCCGACGGCCACGGTGAGGTAGGCCTTGCCCTCCCGTTCGTACAGGGGAAGCAGAAACTCGAGCAAGCCCGCCACGCGCTGCAGGAAGGTCTCCGCCTCCTGCTCGGCGAGCACGAACCCCGAGACCCGCGCGTCGATACCCGACAGCGGCCGCAGCTCGTCCTCCCAGTAGGGGTTGCGCAGAAACCGAACGTCGAACACCAGGTCCGCCTCGGCGGGAACGCCGTTTTTGTACCCGAAGCTCAACAGATTGACCCGCAGGTGAGCATCCCCCGTGGCGAACTGGTGGCGCAGGCACCGCCGGAGCTCGGGCACGGAGAGCCCCGAGGTGTCCACCGTCTCGGTGGCCTGCTCGCGCAGCCGGGAAAGCAGCTTTCGCTCCCGCGCCAGCGCGGAGCGCAGATCCCCCTCGTCCAGCGGGTGGCGTCGCCGGGTCTCCGAGAACCGCCGCATCAGCACCGAATCCTCGGCGTCGAAGAACAACACTTCGAGGTGGTGTCCCGCGGCCCGGATCTTCTCGAAGCCGGCCTCGGAGCCCTGGAGAAACTCCCCCCCCCGCGCGTCCACCGACAGCGCCACCCGCGAGGCCTCCCCGGCCTGGCCGATGAGATCCACGAAGCGGCCGAGCAGCGGGATGGGCAGGTTGTCCACGCAGAAGAACCCCAGGTCCTCCAACGCACGCAGCGCCTGCGTCTTGCCCCCCCCCGACATGCCGGTGATCACCACGACGTGCATGGGCTACTCCACCTCCTCGTCCTCCCAGCTCCCCGGCTCCGCCTCGGCGATGGCGTGGCTGAGACGCTGCTGGAACTCGCGGGCCGAGTGAATCCCCTGGTCTTTGAGCAACCGATCCCGCGCCGCCACCTCCACCAGGGTCGAGATCATCCGACCGGCGCGCAGCGGCAGCACGATGGAGGGCACCGGCACGCCGAGGATGGAGGTGTATTGGTCCTCCACCCCCAGCCGCTCGTATTCCTGCTGCGAGTCCCAGGGCACCAGCTCCACGGAGAGATCGATCTTCTTGCGCTGGCGCACCGCGGTGACCCCGAACAGGTCCTTGACGTCGATGATGCCCAATCCCCGGATCTCCATGTGATGCTGGATGATCCCCGAGGGGGAGCCGTAGACCACGTCTGGCGGCTTCTTGCGGATGTCCACGATATCGTCGGCCACCAGCCGATGTCCCCGCAGCACCAGATCCAGCGCCACCTCGCTCTTGCCCATCCCGCTGCCGCCCTTGATCAGCACCCCGATGCCCAGCACGTCCACCAGCACGCCGTGAATGGACGTGCTCTGGGAGAGCTTGTCGTCGAGAAACTCGGCGGCCCGATCCACGAACACCGAGTTGAGCAGGGGGGTGGAAAACAGGCAGATCCGGTGGCGATCACAGGCCTGCAGCAACGCCTCGGGGGGCTCGAGCCCCCGCGTCACCACCACGCAGGGGGGGGCCTTGTCCAAAAAGGAGTCCAGGGTCTGCTGGACCTCCTCGGGATCGAGGCTGCGCAGATAGGAGAGCTCGCTGAATCCCAGCACCTGGATTCGCTTGAGGCGCGTGTGCTTCACGTGCCCGGTGAGCGCCAGACCGGGCCGGCCCACCTTGAAGGACTCGATGGTGCGCCACTTGCCCTCCCGACCGGCGAGCAGCGTGAGATCCAGGAGGTGACGGGCCTCCTGGTGCAACATCTGGACCGTTAGACGGCTCACGGTATCCTACGTTCGCTCCCCGGAATTCCGTTACATCCGCTTTTCGGTGTCTCGGATCAGCTCCATGATGGCGACGCTGTTTCCCGCGGCGCGCAGCCGCTTGCGAAACTCCTTGTCCTGGCAGATCCGCGAGATGCGGGCCAGCACCTTGAGGTGCTCCCCGGAGGACCGCTCGGGGGCCAGCAACGTGAAAAAGATCTGGGTCTTGCTTCCATCCTCGGCTTCGAAGTCGATACCGTCGCGGTGCAAGCCGAGGCACACCACGATGCGGTCCACCGCCGGTGTCTTGGCGTGCGGGATGGCCACACCAGCCCCCACCGCCGTGGACATGATGCGCTCGCGGTCCAACAGCGCGCGGGCCACCGCCTCGGCGTTGACCCCCTCGTATGCCCGGGAGATGAGCTGGGCCAGCTCGTCGAGCACGGCGAGCTTCCCGTCCGCCTGGAGATCTGCAGAGATGAGCCGTTCTGTCAAAAGCTCGCTCAGTTTCATCAGTACCGTGCCTCGCGACGCGTCGCTGCCTGGACTGCGCAGGGGATACCGCCCACACCCGGCCCGTCAGGGATACTCCGGATTCGCCGGGATTTTCAAGAAATTCGCGTAGGGGCTCTTTGATCGCGGTCGGGGGGGGCGTCAGCTTCGGAGAGCTTCGCAGAGCCTCGGGATCCCGGCGTCGGCGTCGATAATGACACCGCAAGCCAAGCGTGTCAGCTCTCGCGGGTGACAAACGTCGTTCGGAAGGATGTCGGAAGGATGTCGTTCGTCTGCGACAACGAAGGCGCGGTCCAAAGGACGCGTCGGGTGGGTGCGGCCTCAGGCTACTGCGCAGTATCGATGAGGCCGTAGTTGCCGTCGTTCCGACGGTAGATGACGTTGATGGCCTGGTTGGCGGCGTTGGTGAACACGAGGAAGGCGTTGTTCATGAGGTTGAGCTGCATCACCGCCTCCTCGAGGGACATGGGTCGCGCCGTGAAGCTGTCGGAGCGGATCACCCGTGGGAGGCCGTCGGGGCCAATGGTCACCTGCTCCTCGCCCACCGTGCCCATCGTGCCCACCGGCTCAGTGACCGGCTCCGAGGCAGGCTCCGGCGCGGTGGCCGCGGTGGCCGCGGCGGCCTCCTCCTCCTCTTCTTCCTCGATAACGTCCCGGCGGAAGGCCAGCATGGGCCCCGACTGCGGCTTGTGGCTGCGGATCTTGTCCTTGTAGCGGCGGACCTGCTTCTCGATGCGCCCCACCGCCATGTCGATGGAGCTGTACATGTCATCTGAGGTGTCCGAGCCCTTGAGGACCAAGCCGTTGTGCAGCGTGATGTTGATGTCGGCCCGGTGCTGGTATCGCTCCAGGCCCAGCACGACCTTGGCGTTGATGGGATCCGGGAAGTAGCGTTTGATCTTTTTGACCTTCTCCTCAGCGTACTGCTTGATGGCGTCGGTGGCGTCCATCTTCCGGAAGGTCACTGAGAACTTCATGGGTCCTCCTTGCCGTTGGGGTGGGGGTTCCGATAATCCACTTAGAGCACCTGTCTTTTTAAAATATCGGTATCCAGTAACCAGTAGACCCGTATCTCGTATCGTACACGTTCAGGGGGGTAAGTCCCATACTCCCTCGTTCCGAAAAAGCGCGGTTTTTCGGGGCTCACCCCCAATCATCCCAGCTTCGCGCCGCTGCAGGGAAAGGCGCCAATTCGCCGTTTCTCGCAGTTTCGGTCCTACGTGTCACCTGAACAGTTACCTCGTATCAAAAGACCTGCTTTCGTTTCGACGAGCTGAGTATCCCCAACTGCTCGCGGTACTTGGCCACGGTGCGTCGGGCGATCTCGATCCCCTGCTCCTTCAAGAGTTTCGTAATCGCCTGATCGCTCAAAGGCTTTTTGGAATCCTCGCTGGCCACCAGCTCCCGAATCTTGCTCTTCACGCTCTCGGAGGCGATGTCGTCGCCGTTGGATCGGCCGATGGCGCTGTTGAAAAAGTACTTGAGCTCGAAGATACCCTGCGGGGTCGAGATGTACTTGTTGGTGGTGACCCGGGAGATGGTGGACTCGTGCATCCCGATGTCCTCGGCCACGTCCCGTAGCACCATGGGTCGCAGATGACCGATGCCCTTTTCGAAGAACTCGCGCTGAAACTTCACGATGGACTCGGTCACGCGCACGATGGTCCGCTGCCGCTGCTGGATGGACCGGATGAGCCACTGCGCGCTGCGGAGCTTGTTCTGGACGTACTCGCGCGTGTCCGCCTTGCCGGAGGTGAGGGCGCTCTTGTAGAAGTTCGAGATCCGCAGCTTGGGCAGCCCGTCGTCGTTGGTCACCACGAAGAACTTGTCACCCAGCTTGTGGACGTACACATCCGGCGTGATGTAGCGGACCTCCTCGTCCACGTACTGGCGCCCGGGCCGGGGATCGAGGCTCATGATCACCTTGGCCGCTTCGTAGATCTCCTCCAAGGGCTGCTTCAGATCCCGGGCGATGGCCTGGTAGTTCTTGTTCTCCAGGTTGCCCAGGTGGTTGGTGATCATGGCCACCAGCACTTCGTCGTCGGCGCCGATGTGGCGGGCCTGGACCAGCAGACACTCGGCCAGGTCGCGGGCCGCCACGCCCACCGGATCGAAGGTCTGGATCCGCGTGAGCACGGCCTCGGCCAGGTCGAAAGCCACACCCGCTTGCTCGGCGATCTCCTCGAGGCCGGGCTCGCGCAGGTATCCGGCCGGGTCGAGGTTGCCGATGATCAGGGTCCCGACCGCCTCCTCTTCCTCGGCGTAGCCGCCCAGCTTGAGCTGCCACATGAGATGCTCGGACAGCGAGTCGCCGGCCGTCAGGGTCTGCTCCAGGGTGGGCAGGTCGTCCTCCTGCTGCCGCATGGAGGGCAGGGCCGGCGACATGGTGTAGCTCTCTAGGTAGGCCTCCCAGTCGATATCATTGGCATTTCGCTCATCCGCCTTGACCTCGGTGGTGGTAGGGCCCTCGGAGCTCTGCAGCGACTCCACCTGGCCGTTGAGGCCGTCCACCGTGGACTGGCTCCCCTCCTCCCCCTCGGCGCTGACCTCGGTGGTGGGCTCGGAGGCATCCTCGAGCACCGGGTTTTCGAGCATCTCCTCTTGAACCAGATCCTGGAGCTCGAGCCGGGAAAGCTGCAGAAGCTTGATGGCCTGCTGCAGCTGCGGCGTCATGACGAGCTGCTGGGTCAAGCGAAGCTGTTGTCTGAATTCCAGGGCCATTTCCTACCTGTGTTCTCCGGGTCCTCCGGGTCCTCCGGGTCCTCCGGGCCGCGTCACAGCCCCCAGCGTTCACCCCTACATTCCGGTCCGTGGTTCGGCGACGAGAGAACGGCTGGAAAACCTGGCCGATCGTGGAACATCACGAAAGAATGTATCACCGGCCCGCGGGCTTGTAAAGGTCTCCACCCAAAAATGGAATGTTTCTTGCACGTTGCTGCAAGATTTGCTTGACAACCCGAGCAAAATCTGTTCGGGCTCGGGGCCCGAGATCCGTCGGGCCGCTCGCTGGCCGGTGCTCGCTGGCCGGTGCTCGCGCGGCGGGGTCGCCGCAGGACCCCGCAATGAAGCCTCCGGACGAGACGCCCCGGAGCCCGCGGCAACGGAAGCCAGGTCGCTGATCCTGAAACGCGGCTAGGGCTCGTCCCTCTGGCGCTCGAGGGCCGCGGCGATGAAGTGGCGAAACAGCGGATGCGGCGCGGTGGGCCGGCTCTTGAACTCCGGGTGGAACTGGCACGCGATGAAGTAGGGATGGCCGGGGTACTCCACCATCTCCACGAGCTCGCCGTTGGGGGAGACCCCGCAGCAGACCAGGCCGGCCTCCTCGAGCAGGGTGCGAAAGTCGTTGTTGAACTCGTAGCGGTGTCGATGGCGCTCCGAGACCCGTCGCTCCCCGTAGACCCGGGCCGCGAGGGTGTTCGGAGCGATCTCGCAGTCATAGGCCCCGAGCCGCATGGTGGCGCCCTTGTCGACGACGTCGCGCTGCTCCTCCATCAAGTGGATCACCGGGTGGGGGGTGGACTCGTCGAACTCCGAGGAGTTGGCGCCCTCGAGCCCCACCACGTGGCGGGCGAACTCCGCCACCATGAGCTGCATCCCCAGACAGATGCCGAACAGGGGCACCCTGTTTTCCCGGGCGTACTGGATGGAGCGGATCTTGCCCTCGGTGCCCCGGGAGCCGAAGCCGCCGGGGATCAGGATCGCATCCACCGACTCGAGCTGCTGGCGCCAGTCCGGCTCGGTCTCCAGGGCCTCGGAGTCGATGTGCTGGAGCTCCACCTCGCACTGGTGGGCCAGGCCGCCGTGAATCAGGGCCTCGTTGAGACTTTTGTAGGATTCAACCAGGTGGACGTACTTGCCCACGATCCCGATGTTGACCTTGTGCTTGGGGTTATGCAGCTCCTCGGCGATCCGGCGCCAGGGGCCCAGCTTGGGCTCGGCGGACCAGATGTTCAAAAGCTCGGTGATCTTCCGATCGATGCCCTGCTCGTGCAGCTTCAGGGGCACCTCGTAGACCGAGCGGGCGTCCTGGGCCGTGAACACGCACCCCTCGGCCACGTTGGTAAAAAGCGCGATCTTGCGCTTGAGATCCTCGCCCACGGGCTGCTCGCAGCGACAGATCAGCATGTCGGGCTGGATCCCGATCTCGCGCAGCTTCTGCACGCTGTGCTGCGTGGGCTTGGTCTTGAGCTCCCCGGCGGCCTTGAGGTAGGGGATGAGCGTGAGGTGGATCGACAGGGCGTGCTCGTGGGTCTCCTCGATGATCATCTGGCGGATGGCCTCGATGAAAGGCAGCCCCTCGATGTCACCGATGGTCCCCCCGACCTCCACCAGCAGCAGGTCCACCCCCTCGGCCGCGCGCCGGACGTTTTCTTTGATCTCATCGGTGATGTGGGGAATCACCTGCACCGTCCCACCCAGGTACTCCCCGCTTCTTTCCTTCGTGATGACGGAGTAGTAGACCTGGCCGGTGGTGGTATTGTTGACCTTGCCCATCCGGCGGTTGATGAACCGCTCGTAGTGGCCCAGGTCCAGGTCTGTCTCGGCCCCGTCGTCGGTGACGAACACCTCCCCGTGCTGAAACGGGTTCATGGTGCCGGGATCGACGTTGATGTACGGATCGAGCTTCTGGATGGTGACGTTGAGTCCCCGGGCTTCCAGCAGCGCCGCGATGGACGCGGTGGACAGCCCCTTGCCCAGCGCCGAGGTGACCCCCCCCGTGACGAAGATGTACTTGGTGCGTTTGTGTGCCGCCATCGATAAGACCCTTCGCTGGTGGTAATCGACCCGCATCTCCCAGGCCTAGCGACGTTCATGCCACCAAAAACACGAAGTATTTCAGCAAAAAACGCGCCGCGGCCCGGTTGGAGCGCATGATAGAGAAAGGCCTGTGGGGTGTCAACGGTCCCCGTCAAGGTCCGAATATCAAGGTTGAAATTCCCGCGGCCGGCACGTATCAGTGAGAGCCATGCTCGAACCCAGCCCCGGTTCTCCTCAGGCCTGGCGTCGGGTCCTCGCCGGGCTCGCCTTCACCCGCCGCGGCCTGCAGCTCGCCGTCTACAGCGGGCTGCTCGTGCTGGGTCTGGGCGCCTCGGCCCGCGCTGGCTGCGCCAACCCGCTTTTGCCCGAGGTCCGCAGCCTCATGGAGTACCAGGACCTGGTGTTTCACGCCGCCCTGTGGCTCGGCTTCACCATGGTGGTGGGCGGGCTGTGGTGGACGGCGCTGCTGCCGGGCGGCTGGAGCGAGCGAATGGTCCCCCTCGGGATGGGAGGGCTGGTGGCCGTGGCGCTGCTGCTCATGGCGCTGCAGGCCGAGCCGGGCCGGCTGCCCGCCCTCGACGCCCCGGCCGGCGGCAGCGGCGCGCTCATCGGCGCCGTGGTGGGCACCGCCGCCCTGGCGGGCTGCGCCCTGGTGGTGATGCAGCTCGGCCGCAAGCTCGACGACGACAACCTGGTGCGTCGCGCCGCGGCCTTCGGGGGCGCCCTGCTGGTTGCGGCGGCGGCCAACGCCGAGGCCGCCGCCGGCCTGCTGCTGCCCGACCCCGTGGACGCCCTGTACGCCTACGGCGTCGTCGCCGCGGTGGACGGCGCGGCGTGCTTCTGGCTGGCCTCCCTGCTGCGCCACTCCGAGGACCTGGTGCGGTCCCAGCTCGGCGCCGCGGCGGCCGAAACGTTCGAAGAGGAATAGGGATGGGAATTCGGGATGGGAATTCGGGATGGGAATTCGGGATAGGAATTCGGGATAGGAATTCGGGATAAGAATTCGGGATAAGAATTCGGGATA
>CAYFWA010000010.1:4255-5291 GCA_964346625.1 uncultured Myxococcales bacterium | reverse complement strand
GAATTCGGGATAAGAATTCGAAATCAAAGGACATCGCCCATGCACCACCTCGACCGCCAGTTCTCCTCCATGCGCTACGTGCCCTCCGAGATCGAGCACCGCTACGGCGAGCGGGTCCACATCCTGTCGGACCCCTACTCCCTCACGCTGCTGGCGCGGCTGTGCACCCCCGAGACGCTGATGCCCAAGGCGGGTCGCCTGGTCAAGCACCTCTACGAGTACCTGCTGCACGCCGTGGTGTGCGCCGAGTTTCCCCAGCGCGAGATCACCATGGCCACGCGCATGAAGGCGATGGAGCCCCGCGCGCTGTGGTCGGGGCGGGTGGTGGACGCCTCGGTGCTGGTGGCGGTGGTCGCCCTGGCCCGCGCCGGGCTGATGCCCTCGCAGGTCTGCTTCGAGGCCCTGTCCGAGTTCATGGACCCCGGCGTGGTGCGCCAGGACCACGTGGCCGCCCAGCGGGCCGTGGGCGAGGAGGGCGAGGTCACCGGCACGGTGATCGCCGCCTCCAAGATCGGGGGTGCGGTGGAGGACGCCCTGGTGGTGGTGCCCGATCCCATGGGCGCCACCGGCTCCACGGTGATGGCGCTCATGGAGCACTATCGCCGCCACGAGCTCGGCACCCCGCGCAAGGTGCTGTGCCTACACCTGATGGTCACCCCCGAGTATCTCAAGACCATCACCGACCGCCACCCCGAGGTCTACGTGTACGCCCTGCGCCTCGACCGTGGCCTGTCGCCGGCCGACGTGCTCAAGACCGTCCCCGGCGAGCGCTGGGACGAGGAGCGCGGTCTCACCGACGAGGGCTACATCGTCCCGGGCGCCGGCGGCGTGGGCGAGCTGCTCAACAACTCCTGGGTGTGATTTCCTCCCCCCGCCCTGCCCCGCGCGCGTCAACCCCCGCACGCGCGCCATCGCGTTGGCCCTCGACCACGGGACCCGAGCCATCGCGTTGACCCTCGACCACGGACCGCGAACCATAGTCGCGCCATCGCGTTGGCCCTCGACCACGGGACCCGAGCCATCGCGTTGACCCTCG
>CAYFWA010000010.1:0-4155 GCA_964346625.1 uncultured Myxococcales bacterium | reverse complement strand
ACGACGGACCGCGAACCATAGTAACGTCCCGAGCTGGCTTTGGGCTCTTGGCGCGCCGAAGCGTGACGCCTCCCGCCTCGCCGAGGCGGGACACCGCGCCGACGCGAGACGCCCGCGCAGGGCTCGCGCCGTCTCGATGGTCGATTCGATCGACTCGTTACTTGGCTTTGTTCTACGTTGATTCGTCTCCGTGCGGCCTGCGGCCGCCGAGGAGGGTTTCATGCCACCGGCCACCGTCGCCGCCATCGCCGCCGCCGCCACCCTGATGGGCCTCCTCATCGGGGGGGGGCTGGTCCGCAGGCGCACCCAGCGGACCCTGGAGCGCCTGGCCGGGGATCACCAAAACAGCGTGGGCCTCTATCTACGCCGCAAGGTGGCCGAGGCCGGCCTGGATCCGGGCGACCTGAGCGCGCCGAACGGTCCGCAAGACCTGCTGGATCTGAACCACCGCCTGGCCGAGGCGCTGTTGGATCACGAGCGCCGCGCTCTCGAGATGGGCGACACCCAAGAGCTCGGCCTCGCCCGGACCATGCGCCTGGAGTCCACCGACGAGCTCGAGAGCGCCAAGGCCGAGGCCGAGGCCGAGGCTGAAGCCAACGCCAACGCCAACGCCAACGCCAACGCCAACGCCAACACCGATGCCACTCCAACCGAGACCAAGCGCCCCACCGGCTCCGCTGACAGACCCGACAAGACGAAGCCCTGAGACGAGGGTCTCGGAAGACTCGTTATTGGGGAGGGGGAACGTGTACGCTCAGCGGACCAGGGTCCCGACGCGGGAGAACCGGACGCTGTTTTTCGGCCCCCAGGACCACCACACCAGCAGCGCCCGGCCCCGGATGAACTTGCGGCCGATGAAGCCCACCTCGCCCAGGACGCGGCTGTCGGTGCTGTTGCGGCGGTTGTCCCCCATCACGAATACCGAGTCGGCGGGCACCCGGTAGGGATCCACCAACCGATCGGCGCGCATGAAGCCGAGCCCCACGGGCACCCGGGTTCTGCGGAACTCGTCCAGGGGCGGGTAGTCGGGCATCTCCCGGCGCTCGGGCTCCTCCACGTGGACCACCCGGTACTCGTGATCGCCCAGGGTCTCCTCGAGCAGCGTGCAGTGGGTCACCGATTCCCAGCGGTGGCCGTGCTCGTTGTAGTCCATGTGGGAGCAGGGGCCGGGCAGGCGGCGCTGGGGCACCTTCTTCCACGGGCCCGTCCCGCCACGCTGCAGGTGGATCTGCTCGTTTTTCACCTTGATGCGGTCCCCCCCCACGGCCACCACGCGCTTGATGAAGTCCTGGCCGTTTTGGCGGTGGATGAACACCACCACCTCGCCGCGCTCGGGCTCGCCCCAGGAGACGAAGTGCAGCGGCGGGTCCTTGGTGAAGGGCACCTGCAGCCCATAGCTGAACTTGTTGACGAAGATGTGATCGCCCACCTCGAGGGTGGGGATCATGGAGCCCGAGGGGATCTTGAAGGGCTGGATCACGAAAAAGCGCAGCACCAACGCCACCACCCCGGCCACCGCGATGGCCTCCACGTACTCGCGTAGCGTGGACTTGCGCGCGAAGGCCAGCGGCCCGTCGATGAGCTCCTCCACGCGCCCGATGGCCATGGACAGCGCCGTCGAGCTGAGCGGCCGGCGCTTGAGGGCGGCCTCCAGGCCGGCCACCGCCGCCCGACCCTCCACCACGAGCTCCCGCGACAGGTGCTCGCGGCGCGCCTTGGAGCGCAGGATGCGCCGCAGCTCCTTGAGCAGATAGCGCCCCTCGCGCTTGAGCTTGCGCCGCTGGCGCCCCTCCCGTACGGCCAGCAAGAACCCTGCGGCCGGCTCGTCCGCCGGCGCCGCGGCCACCTCGGCCCGGGCCTCCGCCTCCGCCGCGGCCTGCGCGTCGTCGTCTCGGTCTTGGGCGGCTGCTGCCGCCTCCGCCCCGTCTTCGTCTTCGTCCGCGTCGACTGCTGCCGCTTCCGCTGCCTCCGCCTCGTCTTCGTCTGCGTCCGCGTCTCCGTCGGCTTTTGGGGCGGCCGCTTCCGCTGCCTCCGCCTCGTCTTCGTCTGCGTCCGCGTCTCCGTCGGCTTTTGGGGCGGCCGCTTCCGCTGCCTCCGCCTCGTCTTCGTCTGCGCCTGCCGCTTGCGCTTCGTTTTCGCCGCCCCCTGCCGCTTCCCCCAGGTCGCCGTCGTCCGCGGCCTCCGCCCTCTTTTCTGCCGTCTGCGCCGACTCTTCCTTCAGACGACCCTCTTCGGGCGCTTCGGGGGGCGTATCCTTGCGTTCGTCGTCGTCTCTGGCCATGGCGGCGTGGCTCCGGTCTGCTGGGGCGCTGGGGTTGTGGGTGGTCGGTGTCGAGCAGCGACCGCCCGCCCCCTATCCCCCTGAAATCAGGTATCGGGGGACCGGTCAGGCTTACCTCCCGGATCGGGACGGATCAAGGAATAACACGAAAGAAGCCCGCCGCGGCCTGCCTTGCCCACCGGCCCTCCCCTCCACCGGCCCGGCTCCGAGCGGAGCCAACCCTGGCCAACCGTGGCCAACCCTGTATCGTCTCGGCTTGATTTCTGGTATATATACCAATCGTTACCGGGTGGGACCCACTTCGCATGCGTTGGGTCGGCGCTGGGCCCACACCAGGCCGACGCCTCATGTGGCCTCCGCCGCGCTTGCGGGCTTGTCGTACCCTCGAAATTAGCATAGGCTTCACGGGAGCTTTACGTGGGATGAGGACCATGACCAGATTTACTTTTTTGATCGGGCTGCCCTTGACGATCCTGCTGACCCTGTCGGTGGGTGGCTTGACCACCGGCTGCGACGAAAAGAACAAGAAGAAAAAGACCACGCCAAAGGAGCGCGTCCGACCGCGGGCCCAGGGCTCGGTGCAGGTCTCCTCCAAGGGGGCGAAGCTGCTCAAGTGCAAGCAGACCGAGGGCACCCGCATCGTCACCCTGGATCTGAACCGGGACAAAAAGCGCGATCGGTGGCTGCTGATCGCCGACAAGGACGGCCGCAAGGTCTGCCACGAGATGGACACCGACTACGACGGCAAGCGCGACCTGTCCATCACCTACTACGACGACGGCGTGACCAAGCGCCGCATCTGGTGGGACGTGGACTACGACGGCTACTGGGACCAGGTGATGTACAATCGCCCCGACGGCACCAAGGAGCGGGTGGAGATCCGCCCCTACGCACCGCAACCCGAGGAGCGCAAAGCGGGCGAGTGGAACCCCACCGTCTGGAAGTACTACCGGGTGGTCAAGGGCAAGGGCACGGTGATCGACCGCATCGAGATGGACAAGGACCGCAACGGCTACAAGGACTACTGGGAGCGCTACGAAAACGGCAAGCTCGCCGAGGTGTCCTGGGCCGACCCCGGCGACACCGACGAGAAGCCCAAGCACTGGATCGAGAGCCCCGATGAGGGCCAGGACAAGGGCTTTCGCGGCAAGGACGAGCCCGGCAAGGCCAAGGCCAAGGCCGAAAAGGGCGAGGGCAAGGGCGAGGGCGGCGAGGGCGGCGCCGGCGGCAAGGGCTCCGGCACCAAATAACCCTGCCCCCCAGCCCCCAATTTTTCTTTTCGCCTCCTCACGGCGCCATTCATCCTCTCACGGCTCAACCTGACTCTGACTCACCGCGTCAGCTCGCCTCGGCTCGCTTCGGCTGGCCTGGGCCCGGCTGCGCAGGCTCCAACCCCGCGCAGCCTCACGCGTCTCGCTCCCCTTCGCGACGCCTCGCGGCCGTCTCGACCGCTCCCCACTGCCTCCCTGCTACCCCCGGCCCATCCGTGGAGGCGGCGGTGCGGTTGATGCTTGACAACCCGCCCCGGTTCCGGTAAACGGCGTCAGCTTCCGACGTGTTGGAGCAAAAAGACTACACACCTCGGTAGCATACGGCAGGAAGTGACCGAACATACGGCGCCATAGCTCAGCCGGTTAGAGCATGCGGCTCATATCCGCAGTGTCCGGGGTTCAAGTCCCTGTGGCGCCACTCATCTCGAACCAGTGCGTCGGTCCGAGATACCCTAAACCCCGCGCGGAGGTTCTGAGGCTCCGAGCGGGGTTTTTTTTGTGCATCTCCCGATCCCCACGCAGAAGATGAGTCGAATCAGTCAGCCAATGGGCTCATGAATTGAGTCGAATCAGCCGAATATTGAACTCAAATATTGAGTCGAT
>CAYFWA010000009.1:10200-28525 GCA_964346625.1 uncultured Myxococcales bacterium | reverse complement strand
AAAGCCTGGAAAGCCTGGAAAGCCTGGATAGCCTGGAAAGCCTGGATAGCCTGGATAGCCTGGATAGCCTGGATAGCCTGGATAGCCTGGATAGCCTGGATAGATAGCGACGTCTCCACCCGCGACCCGCCGGCTAGGCGACGGGTGCCTCACGTAACCGGGCTGCCACCGCGCGGCCGACAGCGACACCGGGGCACGTATGCTGAGCCCAAAGCTCCAATTACTCGTGTCCACCGTGGGCCGCCTCTTGCGGCGCCGCGCCGAGAAGTCTCTGTCCAAGGTGCTGGCCAAGCAGCGCCCGGAGGACGTGGCGATCATCTTGCGCCACGTGACCCAGGGAGAGTGGCTCCCGCTGCTCAACGCCTGCCCCGACGACGACTTCCGCGCCGAGGTGCTCTCCGAGACGGACGAGTACGTCGCCGGCGTCCTCGTGTCCGACATGCAGCCGGTGCGCGCCGTGGAGCTGCTCCACCTGATGGACCCCGACGACGTGGCCGACATCGTCGGAGAGCTGGAGGAGGAGAAGCAGTCGGAGATCCTCGCCCTGCTCAACAGGGGCCACGGCGAGGACGTGGAGGAGCTGCTCAGCTACGGCGACGAGACCGCCGGCGGGATCATGAACCCGGTGTTCTTCTCGCTGCACCGACACGTCACCGCGGAGCAGGCCATCGCCGAGCTCCGCAGCGCAGAGCGCGTGGAGATGGCCTTCTACATCTACGTGGTCAACGACGAGGAGCAGCTCGTGGGCGTGGTTTCGCTGCGGGACCTGGTGACCACGGCGCCGGACACGCCGCTGGACGATATCATGACCTCCGCCGTGGTCTCCGTGAACGCGGAGATGGATCAGGAGGAGGTGGCGCGGCTGGCCTCCCGCTACGGGTTCCTCGCGATCCCGGTGGTGGACGATCACCACAAGCTGCTGGGCATCGTCACCATCGACGACGTCATCGACGTCATCAAGGAGGAGGCCACCGAGGACTTCCTGCGCATGGCCGGAGCGGACTCGGATCTGCTGGAGACCGGCTCGTCCATTCGCCGGCATATCCGTAGCCGCGTGGTGTGGCTGGTGGCCTCGGCCGCGGGCGGTCTGGTGGCGGCCACCCTGATGGGGGTCTTCGAGCTCCAACTCGAGAAAATCCTGCCCCTGGCTTTCTTCGTCCCCGTGGTCATCGGCATGGGCGGTAACGTGGGCACCCAGTCGTCCACCATCGTGGTGCGCGGGATCGCCATGGGACGCATCGACGTGAAGCGGCTGTGGTGGGTGCTCGGGCGGGAGGCCCTGGTGGGGTTGACCCTCGGCTTGATCTACGGCCTGGTCGTTGGCCTGTTCGGCTTTTTGTGGTTCAAGGGCGGGGGGACGGGGTGGACCTCCCTGCAGCTTGCGGCGGTGGTGTCCGCCAGCGTGGTCGGCTCCATGACGCTGGCTGCGGCCGTGGGCTCCTTCATCCCGCTGATCATGGAGCGCCTCCACATCGATCCGGCGGTGGCCACCGGTCCCTTCGTCACCACCGCTATAGATATTCTCGGCATCCTGCTATACTTCAGCATTGCCCAGGCCGTGATCCCCCTGTAGCTCCCCGCGGTGCGGACAATCCGATGGGGGGGCGCGGCCGGTGGGGCACTCCAGGAGGCACATCATGAACACTGGCTTTCGTTCATCGTCGCGCCAGCGCTGGCTTCGGGCTGCCGCGCCGCTCATCATCGCCGCTGGGCTGGGCGCCGCCTGCGACAACGACGCCGGGGTGGGTCCGGGGACGGACGCGGGCAACTCCAACAACGTCAGCGAAACCGACGGCGCGGTCTGGCCGGACGGGACCGTATCCGACGCCAGCCTGCCCGACGCCAACATCCCCGACGCCTTCGTCCGCCCGCCCGGGGACGCCTTCGTGCTCCCGGACTCCGGCGCCGACGCCTTCGTGCACCCCACGAGCCCCTTCGGGCCGGCCATGGTGCTGAACAATCTCGTGATGTCCGGTGGGACCCAGGGGCTCTCGCCGTTTTCCAGCGTGGTCAACCCGGATCTGGCCGACGCCGTGGCCAACGGCAACCTGCTGCTCGTCATGGAGTTCATCGGCTTGGACGACACCACGGGCGTCATCGACGATCCAGAGGTGACGGTGGTGATCTATCGCGCCGTGGACGCGGATGGAGATCCGGGCAACAACTTCACCGGCAGCGGGGAGTTCCAGGTGGAGACGGCCTCCGCGGCGGTGGTGCCCGACGTCGCCATCAGCGGCGGCCAGCTCACCATCGTCGTCGGCACCTTCCCGTATCTCGGCGTCAACATCCCGGGGTTTGGCGACCTTTTGATCATCGATCCCGCCATCCAGCTTCACGTCCAGGACGGCTTCACCGGGCTCGACTCGGGCCACATCGACGGCTCCGTGCCGGGCCGGATCCTGGACCAGCTCCCCGACGAGACGGGCGTGAGCAACAACCCCAACGCGTCGCTGCTGGACATGCTGGTGACCTCGGCCTTCGAGCTCCAGCCCGACGTGGACGTGGACGGCGACGGGCAGCTCGAGGAGTTCTCGGACAACTCCCCCACGCGGCCGGGCTACGACGAGCTCGTGAGCTACTGCGTGGACTACTTCGGGCTGTTCGATGACGACGACTGCCCGCAGTTTCCCGAGATCTGGGACGGCTACAGCGTTGGGTTCGGCTTCACCGCCGTCCCGGCCACCATCGTGGGCTCGTTTTAGGGCGGGGATGGCCGAAGCTCGCACCCGCGCCGTGCTGCTGCGGTGCGTGGACACCGGCGAATCGGATCGGGTGGTCACCCTCTTGACCGAGGCCCAGGGGCGGGTGTCGGCCATCGCCCGTGGCGCGCGCAAGAGCCGCAAGCGCTTCGGCGCGTCCCTGGGGCTGTTCGTGCTGGCCGAGGCGACCCTGCGCCGGGGGCGCGGCGGCGGGGGGCTCTACACGCTCACCGCCTACGACGCGGTGCAGACCTTCCCCGGCATCTCCACGCGGCTGGGCGCCATCGCCCACGCGAGCTACGTCACGGAGCTGGTGCGGGAGCTCAGCCCCCCGGAACAGCAGGAGCCGGCGCTGTATGCGCTGCTGCTGGAGGCGTACCACCACCTGGATCAGCGCTCCCCTTGCAGTGCGGCGCTCCGCTGGCTGGAGATCCGGGCCCTGAAGGCGGCGGGGCTCGCGCCACAGCTCGTATCCTGTGTCCGCTGCGGAGCCGTCCTGCCGGTGGACGCCGGCCGTGAGGTGGGCATCGACGCCGTCCGCGGCGGGGTCACCTGCGCGACCTGCACCCGCGAGGGAGCCACCGTCTCCGCAGGCACCCACCGGGCCCTGGACGTCCTTTCCCGGTGCTCTTTGGTGGAGGCCAGCGAGCATCGGTGGCCCGAGCCCATCCCGCAGGAGCTGCGGCGGGTGCTGACCGGAATCATCAACAGCACCCTGGGCCACCCCCTCAAGAGCGTGACGTTCATCCGGAAGATGAAAGAGTGAGCGCAGTATACGTTCCCCGAGGGCCGCCGTCGGGACAAGGGCCGGGAGGGCCGGGAGGGCCGGGAGGGCCGGAAGGGGTTAGACCTCCTCCACCCCCTTGACCTCGGGTACGTTGGCCTTGAGCTCTTTTTCGATCCAGTGGTGGAGCGTGACGCGGGACATGGGGCAGCCGTGGCAAGCGCCGGTGAGGCGCAGCTTCACCACGCCGTCTTCGGTGACATCCACCAGCTCCACGTCGCCACCGTCGGCCCGCAGGCCCGGTCGCGTCTTCTCCAACACGGCCTCTATCGCTTCACGCATTTCACTCTCCTGGGCTCCGGCAGAGCCGATATGGGGGCCGACCCAGAGGGTCGACACGAGGTCCGATGTGGGTCAAATACAAAGAATCGGCCGCGACTGTTAACGTATCACCGAATGTCGTGGGGTCAATACCCCAGTGGTTCGATGGGTGGTGCTCGAGGGGCTTTGCGGGATGTGGGAAAAACCACCCGGATCCGCTATGGTGCTAAGGCGATGAAGTCCTGTCCGTCCTGTCGGGCGCTTTGCCACGACCAGGCCCGCTTCTGCCCCACCTGTGGCGCCAACGTGGCCGAGGCCAAGCCCAGCAACACCGATCCCTTCCTCGGCCATGTCCTGGCCGACAAGTACCTGGTGAAGAAGCTCCTCGGGGAAGGGGGCATGGGGCGGGTCTACGAGGCGGAGCAGCTCGCGCTGGAAAAGCCGGTGGCCGTGAAGATCCTGCACCAGCACCTGCTGGGCGACGAGAACGCCATGTCCCGCTTCGTGGCGGAGGCCCAGGAGGCGAGCCGGCTGAACCACCCGAACATCGTCTCGGTGATCGAGTTCGGCGAGACGAGCTACAACGTCATGTTCATCGTGATGGAGTACCTGCGGGGGCAACCCCTGTCGGACCTCATCGCGGACGAGTACCCGCTGCCCTTCCGCCGGGTGGTCCACATCTTTCGCCAGGTGCTGATGGCGGTGGGCATCGCCCACCAGCTCGGCGTGCTCCACCGGGACATCAAGCCGGACAACGTCTTCATCGAGACGCTGGCCGACGGGCTGGAGCGGGTGAAGGTGATCGACTTCGGCATCGCCAAGCGCTTCGACCAGCAGGATCGGGGGCTCACCTCTCCGGGCATGGTGTGCGGGACCCCCGAGTACATGTCCCCGGAGCAGGTGCAGGGAGACCCCCTCGACCCGCGCTCCGATGTGTACGCCCTCGGCGTGCTGCTCTACGAGATGCTGGTGGGGACCCCGCCGTTTTTGGCGAAGTCTCCGGCCGAGGTGATGATCATGCAGGCCGAGGACGAGCCCCTGTCCCCCTCGTCGGCCGCCTCGGATCAGGCCATTCCCCCCTCACTGGACGCCATCGTCCACTGGGCCCTGGCCAAGGATCGCGACGAGCGCATCGAGTCGGCCGAAGCCTTCCGCCGCATCCTGGACTCCTGGCTGCTGGTGTCCGTCCAGTCCGAGGACGAGCAGGATGCGCGGGCCGGCGTCACCTGTCCCTCCTGCGGCGCCTTCAACCGGGACGCGACCGAGGTGTGCATCGCCTGCGGGTATCACCTGCCCCGGGACCAGCCCACCGAGGGGCTCTCCTACCTGGAGCAGTCCCTGAGCGCGGAGCGCCTGCAGTGCGTCCGGGAGAGCCAACGCATTCCGAGCCTGCTGGCGCTCGAGGATGTGAGCCTCGACGCCACGGCCTCGGGCACGCAGACCACACGCCCCGGCGCCGGAGTGTTGGGCTACCTGCCCCTGGTGGGCCGAGAGCCCGAGCTGGCGCGGGTGCTCCAACTGGTGGACACGGGGGGCGCGTTGCGCGTGGTGGGGGAGGCGGGCATCGGCAAGTCCCGCCTCCTGGACGAGCTGGCCAGCCGGGCCCGGGACGCCCGCTTTTGGGTCATCCGCCTCTCGCCGCGGGACGACACCCGCTTCCCCTCGCTGCGGTGGCCGGTGCGCAGCCTGGTGGCGGCCCTGCTGGGCGTCCCGCTGGCGGCGCTGCAAACCACGGAGACGCTGACCGAGAAGCTGACGGAGGTGGGGCTCGATGCCGCGAACCTCACCGGGCTGCAGAGCCTCGTCGGCATCCCGCAGCCACTGCATCGTCAACTGAGCCGCCGCGCCCGCCAGCGCGAGGAGCGTGCGGCCGTGCAAGCCCTCGTGCGGGTCAGCGCCCAGCGCCAGCGGCTGGCGTTGCTGTTCGAGGATCTCCATCAGATGGATGCCCCCTGCTGCCAGCTCGTGGAGTCCTTCCTGGCCATGGCCAGCGACGACTCCCTGCTCGTGGCCACCACCCAGGCCGCCGCCCCGGGCGACGGCGACAACGTGCCCACCTTGGAGCTGCACGCCCTGGGCCGGGAGGCGGCCGTGGACCTGGCGGTGCAAAAACGCCAGGGACGCGAGCTGAGCCCGGAGGCCTACGCGCTGCTGGATGTGGCCGGCGGCAACCCCTTCTTCGTGGACCAGCTCGTGCGGCTGGAGGTCGAAGGGGGGCTGCCGGGGCGTCTGAAGCGGCGCATCGAGCTGCTGGACGCCCGCCTGGATCGGCTGCCGCTGCACCTGCGCCAGCTCCTGCAGCGCGTCGCCGTCCACGGCGGTCGTTTGCCCCAGGAACGCTTGCGCGCGGCCTTCGCCCTCCCTGCCGAGGAGCTCGACGAGCAGCTCGGCGCGTTGGAAGAGCAGGGACTGGTGCACACCGGCGAAGACTGGGTGAGCGCCCGCCACGCCCTGGTGGAGGACGCCGTGCTCGCCGGCATGCCAGCCGCCATCCGCCGTGAGGCCCACCTGCGCTTCCTGGAGCAGACCCCCATCCGGCCGGACACCGTGGGCGCGGCGGTACGCCACGCCCTGGGGAGCGAAGACGATCAGGCGTCCACCGAGCTGCTGGAGCTCGGCGCCTCGGTGGCGTGGAGCGCGCACGATCCAGCCCGCGCGATCCAGTGGCTGCAGCAGGCGCTGCAGCGCTCGCGGCTCCTGTGGGGCAGGGGAGAGCTCGGCATGGAAGCCCACACCCGGATCACCGTGGAGCAGGGGAGGCGGCTGGCCGAGGTGCTCCGACAGCGGGGGGATCTGAGCACCGCCGAGGCCGTGCTGCGGGAGGTCCAGTCCTTCGTGAGCCAGGAGCAGCCCTCGCTGGCGGCGGCCATCTACATGGACCAGGCGCGACACGTGCTGCAGCGCGGCAACCCCTCCACCGCGGAGGAGCAGCTCGAGCAGGCGCTGAAGCTCTCGCTGGCCGACGAGGAGGCCACCTGGCTTCACTGCGAGCTCATCTATCGCCTGGGCGAGCTCGCCGCGCGGCGAGGCCGCTACGAGCGCGCCCTGGAGCTGTTCTCCGAGGGGTTCGGCCTCGCGGAGCAGCTCGACGCCTGTGGACACGCCGAGGCCTGGCGCTTCCAGGTGGCTCTCGGGGAGCTGCTGCGTCACAACGGCGACCGACAGGACGCCGAGGCCTACTACCACGAGGCCATCACCACGGCGGAGCGCTCCGGGAACCTCCAGGGGATGCAGATCGCCCAGGGAGTGCTCGGTGACATGCTGCTCAAGCAGGGCGAGTACGCTCGCGCTCAAGACCATCTCGTGGACGCGGTGCGTCACGCCGAGAGACTCGGGGATCGGGGCACCGCCGCCCAGCTCAGCCTCAAGCTGGGGCTCTACGCCCAGCAGGTGGAGCAGATGGAGGACGCCGCGGCGCACCTGCGCCGGGCCGCCCAGTGGGGCGAAGCCGTGGGCCTGGGGCGCATCGCCGCCAAGGCGCGACAGCACCTCGCGGATCTGCCATCCTCTTTTGTCGCGGAGTCGGCAACATCATGATCAAGCCCTGGAAGAAGGTCTCCTGGGAGGCGCTGGTCCAGACCCGGGTCTTCGATCTTCTGCGACGCATCGCCACCTCACCTCGGACCGGGCGGGACTGCGAGTTCTTTCTGCTCGACACCCCGGACTGGGTCAACATCGTGCCGGTGACCCCGGACGGCGAGCTGGTGCTCGTCCGCCAATACCGCCACGGGACCGACGAGGTGACCCTGGAGATCCCCGGCGGAATGGTGGACCCCGGGGATCCCTCTGCCGAGGCGGCCGCCCGCCGGGAGCTGTGGGAGGAGACCGGGTATCGCGCGAACCGGCTGCGCCCCGTGGGGTGGGTCCACCCCAACCCGGCCATCCAGAACACCCGCTGTTACACCTTCGTGGCCGAGGAGGCCATCGCCGCCGGGGAGCCCGAGCCCGATGGCGAGGAGGACCTGGAGGTGGTGCGCGTCCCCCTCGGGCAGGTGCCCGCGCTGGTGGCGGACGGCACCATCACCCACGCCCTGGTGATCTGCGCCTTCGTCCAGGCCCTGGGGCTCGGGGCGCCGGAGCAGCTCGAGCCCGGCGTGTCCAGCGAAGAGAGCTAGGTCCATGCCCTTGACCGCCGTCCACGTGCTGCTCACCTACCGCTGCACCGACACCTGTCGCCACTGCTTCGTGTTCGGCGGACCGCATCAGCTCGCCACCTTCTCCTACGGCCGCCTGGAGGGGGTGCTCAACCAGTTGCGGCGGGTCCCCTCGGTGCGCTGGGTCTACTTCGAGGGGGGCGAGCCGTTTCTGTACCATCCCATGCTGCTCGAGGCGGTCCGCCACGCCACCGACCGGGGCCTGGCCACCGCCGTGGTGACCAACGGCTACTGGATCACCTCGGAGCGGGACCTGGGGTTCTATCTGCGACCGCTGGTGGCGGCGGGCCTCAAGAAGCTCCAGATATCGGTGGACGACCTCCACCGATATCGGCGGCTGGAGCACCTCAAGCCGCAGCTTCTGGACATGAGCCGTCGGTTTCGCCTCACCACCCAGATCCTCGGCGTGGAGGACAAGGAGCCCAACGAGGAGCCGCTGCTTCTGCGCAAGGGACAGACCATCACCGAGGGCGAGATCGCCTACCGGGGTCGCGCGGCCACGCTCCTGGCTCCCGATCAGGCCGCCTGGGCCTGGGAAAGCTTCGATGAGTGTCCTCACGAGCGGCTCGACGATCCGCTTCGGGTGCACGTGGACCCCCATGGGTACGTTCACCTGTGCCAGGGGACGCTGCTGGGCAACCTCGACGGCGAGCCGCTGGACGTGCTGCTCGAGGAGTACGCTCCCCAAGCGCACCCCGTGGTGGGCCCTCTGCTGCGGGGCGGGCCCGCCGCCCTGGTCACCGAGCACGACCTGGAACCGGAGGAGGGCTACGCCGACGCGTGCCACCTCTGCTACCACGCGCGCGCCCAGCTCCTGGACCGCTTCCCGGACCTGCTGGGCCCCCCTTCGGTCTACGGCCAACGCGAGCCGCGCCGCCGCCGCTGGCGACGCGACCCCGACGATCCGGACCGCGCGCGACCCGCCGTGGAGGCGGCGGTCCCCGGCCAACCCCGAGACGGCAAGACAGAACCCGAAGAGACCCCGGAAGACGAAACCGAATGAAAGAGGCGGTGGGGCGGCTGGGCGGCTGGGAGGCTGGGCGCTCGGGCACGACGCGGGAGAAGGAATCACCGATCCAAAAGTTTACATAATATATATTATCGGACGTCACATATGGGACGTGCTCTGAGGTGAGATCTGCGAAACACACCAAATCTACGAAGTTTTTTGGAGTTTCAGGGAGGGTCCGGGGCCAGCCTGGACACCTTATTCGTGACCGGGGCCTTACCGCTCGTACTGCTCGGTAATCTTCTGGTAGCGGTCGCGGAGGTCTGCCAGATAGCGACGAGAGCGCTGCTCGATGCGCTGGCGCTGCAAGATCTCACCGACCCTCGCGAGCAAATCTTCTTCTTGCACGGGGCGGATGAAGAAATCGGTGGCCCCCATGCGCAGCGCCTGGACCGCCTTGTCCGCGCTGGTGAACCCCACCATGATCAGACAATCGGCCTCGGGCGCGGCCTCTTTGAGCTGTTTGATGAACCCGAGCCCGTTGTCTCCGCCGAGCTGGCCCTCTACGAATACGAGGTTGAACTCTTCGGCGTCGAGACGCTCGAGGGCCTCCTCGGGCCCCTGGGTCCGGGTCACGCGGCATCCCCCGCGCTCCAGCAGCTCTACCATGGAGCGGGCCCGCCTCTCCTCGGGGTCCACGATCAGGACCGGCACCGGCTCGCTGCTCGGGAGCGTCGGCTCGCTCCCCGAAAAGGAGAGCTGCTGGCGCAGCGTCTGGTTCTCCGCCTCGAGCTCCGCCATGTGCTCGAGGAATTCGTCCACCATCTGGAGCAGCTCCTCGATGAGAGCCTTGCTGTCCTGCGCTGCCTCACTCACTGGCGAACTCCCTGTGTGGCATTGGCCCTTCGCGGGAATAGCGCCCCCGGGGTGACTCGAACACCCGACCAACGGTTTAGGAAACCGCTGCTCTATCCGCCTGAGCTACGGGGGCGGACGTCTTGACCCGCCAAGGAGACGAATTCGAAAAGGAGAATAGCCAATCCGATCTCTCGACGCAATTCAATTCCGGGAAACGGTTGCATTTGCCTGCGCAGAAAGATACGTCCGAATTCTCACGGTACGACCCGACAAGGAGAGCATTTCATGCGGAAAGACTGTGATCGAAAACAGACGAATCTCGACAAGTGCAACTGCACCTACGAGCCGTGCAGCCGAAAGGGGTTCTGCTGTGACTGCCTGACCTATCACCTGCGATCGCGGCAGCTTCCGGCCTGTGTGTTCCCCGACGACGTGGAGCGCACCTACGATCGCTCCTTCGAGACCTTCGCCCGCCTGGTGAGCAACGGTCAGGTCTGACTCAATCTTCGCCCTTCTTTCGGCGCGATTTCGACCGTTCGCAGAAGACCGAGCAGAAGACCGAGTGAGACACGGTCATTCGTATCCCAGCACCGAGAAGACGTGGACGTCCTCGAGCTTGTCCCGACCCTGCAACCCCGCCAGCTCCACCACGAACCCGCATCCCACCACCTCGGCGTCGAGCCGGCGGACGAGATCCACCGTGGCCCGGGCCGTGCCGCCCGTGGCCAGCAGATCGTCGATCACCAGCACCCGCTGCCCGGGCCCGATGGCATCCCGGTGGATCTCCAGGGAGTCGGTGCCGTACTCCAGCTCGTAGGTGGCGGTCTCCACCTCGCACGGGAGCTTGCCCGGCTTGCGGACCGGGACGAAGCCCACGCCCAACCGGATGGCCAGCGGGGCACCGAACAGAAAACCGCGGGATTCCATCCCGACGACGCAGCTCACGTCCTGGTCTTTGAACTGCTCGGCGAACACGTCCACCGTGGACCGCAGCGCGTCGGCGTCGGCCAGCAGCGTGGTGATGTCGTAAAACAGGATCCCCGGCTTGGGGAAATCCGGAACCTCTCGAATGGATTTTCGAATATTGTCGATGGTGTCGGTCGCGGTCATGTCGTTCTCCCGGGATGCTCCCCCCGCTTGGGGCTCGCGAAAAAATGAGCTCGCGAGCCCCTGGATGTCGCATCCTATCCAAAGCATGGCGGCTGTCCAGCCGATGGTGCCGATCGGGTGGTACCGAAGGATTCCAGCGTTGCGCGGGAGAACCGGGCTACCACCCGTGCGCGCCCACGAGGTTCACGAATCGGCACAAGGTGTCGGTCCGGACCTCGAAATCGTCGTCGCGGCGGATGACCACCTGCAGCTCCTGGTACTCGCGCCGGCCCACCGGGATCACCAGGTGCCCTCCCTCGGCGAGCTGCTCCAACAGGGGACGCGGAATCGACGGCGCGCCCGCCGCCACCAGGATCCCGTCGTAGGGCGCCTCCGCGGAATGGCCGAGGGTACCGTCCGTGGTCACCCACTCCACGTGGGTCACGCCCAACTCTTCGAGGGTGCGCTTGCCGCGCTCCGAGAGCTCGGCGATGCGCTCGACGGCCAGCACCCGCTGACACAATCGGGCCAGGATGGCGGTCTGGTAGCCCGAACCCGCGCCGATCTCGAGCACCCGATGGTGCGGTTGCACCCTCAGGAGCTGGGTCATCAACGCGACCATATAGGGCTGGGAGATGGTCTGTCCTTGACCGATGGGCACCGGGTGATCCGCATACGCCTCCACAATGGAGACCTCCGGGATGAACGCGTGACGAGGAACGCGGCGGAAGGCCTCCAGCACTCGAGCGTCGGTGATCCCCCGCCGCTCGAGCTGCGTGGCGATCATCTCCTCCCGATAGTCCTCGATGGTCGGCACCGCCCTACCCCGGTCCTCGCTCGCCTTCGCAGTCGAAACCGGGCTCGGATTCGAATCCGAAGCTCTCCAGCGCCCGCAGGGAGGCGAGCTCCTCCCGTGCGGTCCAGTCCAAGCGCAACGGCGTCACCGCGATGTCGCCTTGCCGCATGATCTCCGCGTCCTCGCCTCGAGCCCCGGCGAATCCGTCCGCTCGGGGGCGCTGAAGCTGGAAGGGCTCTCCGGCGCGCGGCCCTTCGGAGCGGCGTTTGGCAAGCTCGTACTGTCGGATCCCCATGGCTCCCACCCGAAAGGTCCCCCGGGCGCCCCGGGGGACGTTGACGTTGAGCAACGTCCCTGGCGGACGCCAGCCGGTCCGGATGACCCACCCGGCAAGCCGCGAGGCGAACCGCGCGGCCTGAGACAGGTCTTGCGGGTTCGCCCCCCGATCGGCAGACATCGCGATGCCCGGGATCTGGAGCACCGCGGCCTCTGCCGCTGCTGCCACCGTCCCGCTATATACCACATCGGTGCCCAGATTGAAGCCATCGTTCACGCCGGAGACGACGACCGCCGGGGGCCGGGGGGCGAGCTGACAGACCGCAAGGTACACACAATCGGCGGGGGTCCCGTCCACCGCGTACACGTCGAGGTGGGGCCGTCGAACCATCCACTCCGCCGTGAGGGTGACCGCATGGCCCACGGCGCTGCGCTCGCCGTCGGGCGCCACCACGAGCACGTCGAGCTGCTCGCGAAGCGCCTGCGCCAGGATCTTCAACCCCTGCGCCTCCACGCCGTCGTCGTTCGTGACGATGGCCAGCGGGCGCTCCTTGTCAGAATCCGATGATTTCAAGCTCATGCCAAAAAAAAGGCGTCGCGGCTCTTTGAAACCGCGACGCCCGAGTCGGGGCGAGAGGATTTGAACCTCCGACCCCTTGACCCCCAGTCAAGTGCGCTAACCAGACTGCGCTACGCCCCGACTATCGGCGTCTTCCACCAGCGCGAGGAGCTCATCCACCTCGTGCCGGATTCGACTCACTGTTTCTTGTAGCCTCTCGACCTCGCCCTGGATCACCCTGCGCTCGCGGGTCTCGGTCTCCATCTTCTCCTGGCGCTCCTTGGCGCGCTCTCTCTGCTGCTGCGCGATGCGCTTGAGCTGCTGTCGGGCGCCGGCGATCTTGAACTTCTCTTCCCACAGCAGCCGCTTGATCTGCAGCAGGAGGTCGATGTCCCGGCGCCGGTAGAGACGTTGGCCGGATTTGGTTTTTTCCGGTCGGACCTGCCCGAACTCCTCCTCCCAGTAGCGCAGGGTGTGCTCTGGGACGCCGATGAGACGGCTCACCTCACCGATCTTGAAAAATACCTTGTCCGGGATTTCCGGAGTTTGCACCGGGAATGTCCTGCCTGCTCGGAGTCGGGTCTAGCCCGCCCCTCGTGCAGCGAGCGTCTCTCCTCAGCCGTTCAAAGCGTTTTTCAATACCTGGCTGGGTTTGAATGTCAATACCCGCCGCGCGCTGATCGTGATCTCTTGCCCCGTCTGGGGATTGCGACCGACGCGCGCTTTTTTGTCTCGTACCACGAAGTTTCCAAAGCCGGAGATCTTGATCTTCTCCCCTCGCTCGAGGGTTTCTTTGATCGTGTCAAAGACGGTCTCAACGATCTCAGCGGCCTCTTTCTTCGAAAACCCGCCAACCTTTTCGTAGACGCTTTCGATGATGTCGGCCTTCGTCATGCGGTTTTCCCCACCGGAAATTAGGTATTCTCTTTTTATCCTTGGAACTTAGACCTGTCAAATGGAAAAATCACTGCAGGAAAAATCACTGCAGGAAAAATCACTGCGCACCGGGACGCGGGGGTTCCCTTCTCAGGCGCTCCTGGTGGTCTCTACGATCTCGGCGAAGACCTTCGGCTCGTGGATCGCCAGCTCCGACAGCATCTTGCGATCGAGCGCGATGTTTTCGCGACCGAGGGCGGCGATGAAGTGGCTGTAGGTGCTGCCATGCAGACGCGCCGCAGCGTTGATGCGAACGATCCACAGCCGACGGAACTCCCGCTTACGGAGGCGTCGGTGCTTGTATTGGTACACCCAGGCGCGGCGTACCGCTTCCACTGCGCTTCGCCACAACTTGGAACGACCGCCGCGAAAGCCGCGAGCGCTCTTGAGGACACGATTGCGGCGGCGGCGCGCCTTGAAGCCTTTCTTCGCGCGAGGCATCTCTCTTCTCCGTCAGGCGTACGGCAGCATCTCTTTGAGCTGACGCACGTTGGTCTTGTCTGCAATCACACCCTTGCGCAAACGGCGCTTCCGCTTGCGCGTCTTTTTGGTCAGGATGTGGCTCTTTCCCATCTTGAAGCGCTTGAAGTGGCCTCCACCGGTACGTCGGAACCGCTTCTTCGCGCCGCTGACGGACTTCATCTTCGGCATGGTGTCACGTTCCTTGGGAGCTCTCGGGGGTCATCAGGTCATCAGGTCATCAGGTCATCAGCGCCCGGAGCTCGCCCGCAAACAGGTGGGACCGGATAACACGGCCCTGGGGGGGTTGTCAATAGCGTTTGCCAGAAAACATCCGGGGTTACGCCGCGCCCTCGCCCCCCTGCCCGCTTGCGAATGCCTCCGCCAACGGTAGCACGCCGCGGGCATTCGCCCGAGCATCCGCTCGAAGGCCGCGAGGCGCCCGCATCCCCCCTTTCCCCCCAGGGCTGGGCACACCGCCGCCTCCGGCTGGCCGGATGCACTCAAACCATCGGAAAAGCGTTGCTTTTATAAAAAAAGGCCGCCTCATGAGGACGCGAGTCAGGCGGTGCGATCAATCTCCGTTCGAAGAGGAGTCTCCCCCACCCCCGGAGGACTTGCCTCCCGACCCGGACTTCGCCGCGCGAACCACGCCCACCTTGGGGGCGAGCATCATGATCATGCGACGCCCCTCCATGCTGGGCATCTGCTCGACGTTCACCTGCTCGGAAAGCGCGTCCACCACACGCTGAAGGATCATCTGCCCGGTGTCGGGATGGACGATCTCTCGTCCCCGAAACTGGACCACCAGCTTGACCTTGTTGCCCTCAGCAAGGAACTGGTTGATCTTCTTGACCTTGAAATCCAGGTCGTGGTCGTCCGTCTTCGGGCGGAACTTGACCTCCTTCACGGTGACCTGGGACTGGTGCTTGCGTGCTTCCTTTGCCTGCTTGCTCTTTTCGTACTTGAAGCGGCCAAAGTCCATGATCTTGCAGACCGGCGGCTGAGCCTTGGGGCTCACCTCCACCAGATCGAGCCCCGCCGCCTCCGCGATCCGAAGCGCCTCATGCGTGGGCATCACGCCGAGCTGCTGCCCGTCTTGATTGATCACGCGGATTTCGGGGATCCGGATCCTGCGATTGACGCGGTACTGATCCTGTGGTGGCGGTCCACGGTGATTCCTTCTGGGTCGTATAGCACACCTCCTTCGGGGGCTTGGGTTTGAGCAGTACAGTAGGGAACAGCCCGACCCGTTGTCAACGAAATCAAGCGTCCCGCGTCGGGCGCGCCGGGGGCGAATCCCCTGCCCGCTCCCGTATCACGGGGTCGGGCGCTTCATTGCTTCGCTGCCGCCGCTTCCTGCTCGAGGGCGGCCGCCACCGACTCTACCGTGGGAAAGGCCGCCTCGCGCTGCACGCGCTGGACGAGCTCCTCGAGGGGCTCGGCTCCCTTGGGCTTCTCATCGCGGGGTCGTGGAGCCACCGAGCCGCTTTCCATCTCGTCGTCGCCCACGATCAGCATGTAAGGGTGCTTGCCTAGCTGGGCCTCGCGGATCTTGAACCCCAGCTTCTCGTTTCTCGGGTCGGCCTCGGCCCGGAGCCCCGCCTCCCGCAGCCGCTGCACCACCTGCCGCGCGAAGGGAGCGTGGCGGTCGGCCACGGTGAGCACCATCACCTGGACGGGCGCGAGCCACAGCGGGAACTTGCCCCCATAGTGCTCGATGAGGATCCCGAAGAACCGCTCGAGGGAGCCCAAAAGCGCCCGGTGGATCATCACCGGCCGGTGCCGCTGGTTGTCCTGCCCCACATAGGTGAGATCGAAGTTCTCGGGCTGCACGAAATCGAGCTGGATGGTGGAGAGCTGCCACTCGCGGCCCAGGCTGTCCGTGAGCTTGATGTCGATCTTGGGCCCATAGAACGCCCCGCCTCCCTCGTCCACCACGAAGGGGACGCCGCTGCGCTCCAGGGCCGCCCGGAGCTCGCGTTCTGCGTCGTCCCAGACCTCGAGGGGGCCGTCGTACTTGTCGGGCGGACGCGTGGCGAAGTTCAGCTCGAAATCCCGGAAGCCGAAGGACCGCAGCATGAACAGCGAGAAGGAGAGCACGCGATCCAGCTCGCTGGGCATCTGTTCCCGCGTGAAGAACAGGTGCGCGTCGTCCTGGGTGAACCCTCGGACGCGAAACAGCCCGTGAAGCGTGCCTCCCCGCTCGTAGCGATAGACGGTGCCGAGCTCGGCCCAGCGCAGCGGCAGATCGCGGTAGGAGACGAGCCCGTTGCCGTAGATGCTGATGTGGTAGGGGCAGTTCATGGGCTTGGCCAGATACTGCTGTCCGTCCACGTCCATCCCGGAAAACATCGCCTCCTTGTAGAACTGAAGGTGACCGCTCCGCTGCCACAGCGTGTCCCGGGCGACGTGGGGCGTGTACACCACCTCGTACCCCGCGCGGAAGTGCTCTCGACGCCAGAAATCCTCGATGACGGTGCGGATCCGCCCTCCCTTGGGGTGCCAGAGGATCAGCCCCCCGCCGATCTCGTCGGGGCTGATGGAGAACAGATCGAGCTCCTTGCCGAGCTTGCGGTGATCGCGCTTCCGGGCCTCCTCCAGGCTCTTGAGATAGCCCCGCAGCTCCTTGTCGCTCGAAAACGCCGTCCCGTAGATGCGTTGCAGCATCGGGTTGCGCTCGTCCCCGCGCCAGTAGGCCCCGGCCACCCCGGTGAGCTTGAACGCCTTGATCTCTCCGGTGTGCTCCACGTGGGGCCCCTTGCAGAGATCCGTGAAGTCGTCGTGACGATACAGGGTCACCGGCTCGCCCTCGGGAATGGACTTGGCCAGCTCCACCTTGAATCGTTCGTTTCGCTCGGAAAACAGCCGGATCGCCTCTTCCCGATCGATCTCCTCCCGCACGAAGGGCTGCTCCTCGGCGATGATCTCCTTCATCTTCTCCTCGATGCGCTCCAGGTCATCGTCGGAGAAAGGCTGAGGGACGTCGAAGTCGTAGTAAAACCCCTCCGCGGTGGAGGGCCCGATGGCCACCCGGGCCTTCGGAAAGAGCCGGGTGACGGCGTCCGCCATGACGTGGGATGTGGAGTGGCGAAGACGAAAGAGGTACTCGGCCTTCTCCTCGTCGCTCAACTTCTTCCTGCTTTTTCCCACCAGGTCCTCCAAGATCACAAAACCCCTTCAGTCAGCGCAATCGTTCAGGGGGGATGTCCCCCCCCTCGCCCCGAAAAAGCGCGGTTTTTCGGGGCTCACCCCCCATCACCTGGGCTTCGCGCCGCTGCAGGGAAAGAGGCCGGATCGCCTTGTAGCGCGCTTTGGGTCCTACGTGATGCCTGAACGGTTATCAATCGTCGATGCGGCTGAAGTGGATGGTATCGAATAGGCACGGGCGGTTTCGAACCGCCGACCCCTACCGCGTCAAGGTAGTGCTCTCCCACTGAGCTACGTGCCTGGACATCGAGACTAGATATTCCCCTTTCCCAGCGATGTCAAGAGGGTTTGAACGGGGTTGAAACGGGGTTGAAACAGGGCTGACACGGATATGCTCCCCGTCCCGACCTTGTAAAAGAACGCGGCCGCATCCCGCAGTTTTTCTCAAGACGCATCCTCGTGCGTGGCGGCGCTTTTCTCAAGACGCATCCTCGTGCGTGGCGGTGCGCCCAGCCACTCGCAGCGCGCCACGGACAGCCCGCTGGAAGCGATCTACCGAAAACGGCTTGAGGATATAGTCCCGAGCGCCGAGATCCAAGGCCTTGCGACGGGAGGTCTCGGAGGGAACCGCAGAGACGATGAGCACCGGGATTCGCTCGGTGAGATTTTCCTTCTTCATCGCCTCGAGCACCTGCCAGCCGTCCATGCGAGGCATCAGCAGGTCCAGCACCACGAGCTTGAAGGGCTGCTCGCGCAGCAGCTCGATTACCTGGACCCCGGAGCGCTCGCGGTGACACAAAAAGCCATCCCCCTCCAGTACCTCGCAAATGAAATCCAATACATGTGGATCATCGTCCACGAGCAGAACCAAGCTGCTCGGGTGCTCTACCTGGACGCTCACGTTACCAGCCCTCCCGCTCCCTGGATCTCCCGCTCCCTGGATCTCCCGAACCCGTATCTCCCGAACCCGTATCTCCCGAACCCGTATCTCCCGAACACGTAATCACCCGAACACGTAATCACCCGAACATGGTTTCCAAACCCGATTGTCGCGCTGGGTCCCCACATCATGCTCGCATAGCATGCCGCGTTTGTCGTCCGCATGCAACACCCGCGATGGCCACCGAGGCCCTCGGGGACAACGCCAAGTCCGGAGCAGGGACCGCGCTGGTGGGCGCCCCCCACCGAAAGCGGAGCGATCATCAGGGGGGCTACGGCGCGTCCTCGTCTGGATCCTGCTCATCGGCCGGGGCGTGCCCCCCTGCCGCATCGTCCGCGTCTGTCGCATCGTCCGCGTCTGCCACGCCCTCCGTGGCTGCCGCCTCGTCCGCGTCTGCCACGCCCTCCGTGGCTGT
>CAYFWA010000009.1:6282-10100 GCA_964346625.1 uncultured Myxococcales bacterium | reverse complement strand
CGCCTCGTCCGCGTCTGCCACGCCCTCCGTGGCTGTGTCTTGTCGCGCCGGCCCCTCCCCTTGCGGCCCCCGCCGGCGAGGATCTCCCGCACCAGAGACGAGCTCCGCGGCCGTCTTTCCAGCGAGGACCCCCGCATAGTCCCGGGTGGGGTCCTCGTCCGGGTCCGGGAAATCACCAGCGTCCTCGACGCGCCCGGGGGCGGCCGCTTGCTGCGTCTGAGGGGCCAGTTCCTCGGGGAGGGTGACCCGGAACCGCGAGCCGGTGCCCACCTCGCTGCTGACCTCGATCCTTCCCCCGTGCAGCTCGATGATCTCCTTCACGATGGCGAGCCCGATGCCCAACCCGGGGTACGGACGGGTGGTGGAGCCATCCACCTGGTAGAAGGTCTCGAAGATCCGGTCCTGCTCCTGGGGGGGGATGCCGATGCCGGTGTCGCTGATGCAGGCGCAGACGAAGCCCTGATCCCGGGAGACCTCCAGGCGCACCGTCCCGCCCGGCTCACAGAACTTCTCGGCGTTGTCGAGCAGGTTGCGGAACGCCTGCTTGAGCCGCCCGCGATCCCCGGAGACCACGGCGGGGACGTTGGGTAGATCGAGGCTCACCTTCAGATCCTTGGCCGACATGGCGTCCGCGGCTTCGGAGACCGCCTCCGCCAGCAGGCCCCCCACGTCCACGGTCTCACGGGGCAGCCGAAAACGGTCCTTTTCCAAACGGGCGAAGTCGATCAGGTTCTCGATGAGGGTGAGCAGACGCTGGATGGACTTGGCCGAGATCTCCAGCCCCTTGAGCTGGCGCTCGGTGAGCGCCCCCATCTCGCCCTGGAGCATGAGCTCGTTGTAGCCGCGGATGGTCACCAGCGGGGTCCTGAGCTCGTGGGAGACATTGGCGAGGACTTGGGACTTGAGCCGGTCGAGGGACTGCAGCTCCTCGTGTTGCGCCTGCAGCCGATCATAGGCCGCCTGCAGCTCATCCAAAGACACCGCGAGCTGCTGCTCCGCCTCCTTGCGCGCAGTGATGTCCCGCCCGATCCCCTCCACCGAGACCACCTCGCGTTCGCGGTTGCGTCCCGGATACAGCATCATCGCGAGGATCACGGTGCGGTTGTCCCGACGCGCGAGCCCCACCTCGATGGAGCGCGCCACTCCCCGCCGGGCATCCTCCAGCGCGGCCTGGAAGCTCTCGTGATACTCCGACAACACCCGCGCCGACAGCAGCTTCGAGTCGCTGGTGAAGTCCTGGGGATCGTAGCCCAGCAGGTAGGAGGAAGCGGCGTTCATGGACAGGATCCGCCCGGAGGCCACCTCGATCCGGAATGCCAGCGAGGTGATGTTCTCATCCTGTTCCCCCACCGCCTCCGGGAGCACCGGCCCGGGCGCAGGCGCCGGTGCCGAGGCCCGGCTCGGAACCCGCCCCAAGAACAGCGCGCCGATGCCTTCGCCGGTGGAGTCACTCAGGGCCAGGGCGTGAAACGTGATGGCGCGCTGCTTGTCCCCGGGGCCCGTGAAGGTCCACGACACGGGGTCCGGGAGCTGCTCCTCACCGTCGAGCAGGAGCTGCACGTGCTCGAGGATTCGCCCCCGCTCTTCAGCGGTCACCGTGTGGTCCAGCAATCGCTCCTGCAACGCCTGGGCCGCGGAGAAGCCGGTAATGGCCTGCATCCGCCAGTTCAGCAGCAGGACATCGCCGCTTCTCGAGAGCGCGAAAAGCGGCGCGTCGGCCTGCTCCAACACGCTCTTGAGGGCTGTCTCGATGTCGAGCAAGGGGTGGATGTACGTCGTCTTGGGCATCTGGGAGCTCGCGGAATCACGGCTCACGGCGGGGTCGCCGCTTGCCAGCAGTCTCATACAGCGCGTCGATCTCTGCCTGAAACCGTCGGGTGATCACCGCGCGCACCGGCTCATCGTGGGTGGAGATCTCTCCGCTCTCCACCGACAACGGGCGCTCGATCCGCGCGAAGGCCTTGATCTGCTCGTGCCTCTCCAGCCCCCTGTTCACTCGATCCACCAGGCGTTGGGTCTGCGCGTCATCCATGCTCTCCTGGCGGCCGTCCGCCTCGACGCGGGGCGCCTCCCACAGCAGCACGGATACGTGAGGCCGCTGCTCGCCGCACGCCACCGCATGACAGATGCGTCCGTCCGCCACCAGCGCCCGTTCGATGCGCGCGGTGGCCACGGCGCGCCCCGTGGATAAGTGGATGATATCCTCCTTGCGCCCGGTGAGAAACAGGTATCCCTCCTCGATCATCCCGAGATCCCGGGTGTGAAACCAGCCCTTGTCGTCGCGGTGGGGATCGATGTTGAGGCGGTGTACACGTTCATCGGGGGGGGAAGCGGCGGCGGGGAGCAGATACCCCGAGAACATGCCCGCCCCCCGCAGGAGCACCTCTCCTGCCGGCGAGAGGCGCAGCTCCACATCCGACAGCGGCGTTCCGACGCTGCCCGCACGCTCGGCGCCCGGTCGATTGGCCGTGGCGGCGCCTACGGATTCGTTGGAGCCGTACCCCTCCAGGATGGGGAGATCGGCAAACTCGAACAGCCGAATGACCCGGGGATCCAGGACCCCTCCCCCGCACACCAGGTGACGAATCCGGCCCCCCAGCAGATGCCGCACCCGGGTGCGAAAGAGGCGACGGGCGAGACGGGCGTCCACCCGCGCCAACCACTTACGGCCTTGCCAGCGGCTCTCCGGCTCCAGGAAGGGGGCGGCCAGGGCCAAGGTGGTGCGGCCCGGCGATCCCGCCGCGCCCCCGCGCAGGGACAGGATCCGGCCGCGGATGCTCTCGAACAAGCCGGGGCCCCCGGCGATGAAATGGGGTCGCACCAGAAAGAGCACCTCGGACAGGGGGATTCGACGGTCCGTGATCCACGTGGTGGCACCCTGATCGATGGCGGCCCAGGCCATGAGCCGGCCAAAGATGGTGTCCAGCGGCAGCGCCAGGAGCTGCGCCGCGCTGCGGGGAAGCACCACGACATCCCGGAGCGCGTAGAGCTTGGAGACCAGGGCGCGGTGGGTCAACACGGATCCGCGGGCTGGGCCGGTGCGCCCCGCCGAATAGACGATGGTGGCCGGCGCATCGGGGGGACGGCCGGAGTCCTCCCCAGGCAGGCCGTCGCCGCGCTCCCGGATCGCGCGCCCACGGATGAGTGCATCGGCAAAGGACAGGGGGGCCTGGGTGCCCGAGGCGGGACGCGTCGTCCCTTCTTCGTCGGTGGCTCCGGGCTGAAACACGATGACGTGGGCGGCGGACTCGAGCCCGGCGCGGTTTCGGCGCAACTGGACCAGCTCATGCGGGGACCCGACGAAAACCACCCGCGGACGGGTCTCGGCGAGCATCCGGGCGCGCGCGGCGTTGGGGGCGTTCCGGCTCAGGGGGACACTCACCCCTCCCGCCATGAAGATCGCGACGTCGGCGATGAGCCACTGGGGGCTGTTGGGGGCGAAGATCGCCGCCCGGGCGCCGTCTTTCACCCCCATGGCGCGGAGGGTGTTGGCCATGGCCTGGGCTTGCTCCAGCCAGGCCGCCCAGCTCAGCTCCTCCACCTCCCCACCGAGCTCGGCCTGGTATCGCACCGCGGGCCAGCGGCCGAAGCGGTTGGCCCGCGTCGCGAGCAGCGCCACGATGTCGCGTGAGATCCCGGCCTCCGCTCCCCGCGCTCCGCCCGGTGCCGTGTCCCGCTCGCGTTCTCGTGCAGGGACGCCTTCGGTCTGCTCCGGTTCCCCGCGCTGCTCGTTGGCATCTTCGCTCATGGGCTCCTCGTTGGCGCAACCGGGGCAACCGGGGCAACCGGGGCAACCGGGGCAACCGGGGCAACCGGGG
>CAYFWA010000009.1:0-6182 GCA_964346625.1 uncultured Myxococcales bacterium | reverse complement strand
GCAACCGGGGCAACCGGGGCAACCGGGGCAACCGGGGCAACCGGGGCAACCGGGGTCACCCCCGCCACGTGGCATCGCATGCGCCCTGGCTTCTCCTACTAGAACGAGCGTTCTTTTTCAAGCAGTGAGGCGCAGAACAGAAACAAAAACAAAAACAACCTGTCCGCGATCCTGTCTTTTTCCCTTGCTCATGCTTCGCTGCCAACTCTATGATGGGCTCCCCTCGCGCCTCGGCGGAAAAGTCCCCGTCCAGAAGGCATGACGGGGTGGTGCGGACGCGGAGCCGGGAACCCCGAACCCCATGGTCGGTGAGGTCCTAAGCAAGTACAAGATCCTCGAGGAGATTGGCCAGGGCGGCATGGCCGTGGTCTACCGGGGGTTGGATACGAGCCTCAATCGCGAGGTCGCGGTCAAGGTCTTGCACTCCCACCTGGCGGATCGGGAGGAGTCCCGCGAGCGCTTCCAGCGCGAGGCCCACGCCGTCGCTCGCCTGCGCCACGAAAACATCCTCGAGATCTTCGATTACTCGGGGATGAGCTCCGAGCGCAACTTCATCGTCATGGAGTTCATCCACGGGGTGACCCTCAAGGATTTCCTCGATGACTTCGCGTTGATGGTCCCCGAGCTCGGGGCGATGATCCTGGTCGAGGTGTGCAAGGCCCTGTCCCACGCCCACGCCACCGGGATCATCCACCGCGACATCAAGCCGGAGAACATCCTGGTCCGCGATGACGGCGTCATCAAGCTCACCGACTTCGGCATCGCGTCCATGGTGGACACCCAGAAGCTCACCGTCACCGGACAGCTCCTGGGATCTCCCGCGTACATGGCTCCGGAGATGGTCACCGGCGAACGGCTCGACTTCCGGACGGACGTGTTCTCCGTGGGGATCCTTTTGTATCGGCTCACGGTGGGCGAGCTGCCCTTCAAGGGCAAGAACCCCCACGAGGTGCTCAAGCGGATCGCCGAGGTGGACTACATCCGGCCCCACATCGCCCAGCCCCGAGTGGGGGAGGCGCTGAGCCGCATCATCGCGCGCGCCCTCCGGGCGGATCCCGAGGACCGCTACGACTCCATCGAATCCCTCCAGGCGGATCTGGACCGCCACCTGGCGGAGATGGAGATCACCGACACCCGCGCCGAGCTCGAGGCGTTTTTCGCGGACCCGGCCGGCCATCAGGCCGCCTTCGAGCAGCGGCTGGTGCGGATCCTGCTCGAGCGGGGCCAGGCCGAGATGCGCCGCGCGAATCACGCCCGGGCCTTTTCCCTGTGCAACCGGGTGCTGGCCTTCGATCCCCACAATCGCGAGGTCAAGGAGCACCTGGAGCGGCTGGGGCGGCGGCGAAACCTGCGCTACTTTCTGAAGATCGCCCTGCTGGTGGTGCTCATCGGCGGCGCCGGTCTGGGCGTAGCGTGGGGAGTGCAACGGTTGCGCTCCAGCAGCCCCGGCCGCGCTCCCATGCTCGGTGTTGCCGACGGGGGGGGGCTCGCGGCCGGAACCGACCTCGACGCGGCGGTGGCCCTACCCCCCTTCGACGCCACGACCCGGAGGCGTGCGCTCCCGGACGCCTCCCCGCCCTCCCGGGCCCGAGACGCTACGGCCCGGGAGCGGCTCGACGCCGCGCGCCGTCCCCCGGAAATGCGGCGGTGGGTGTTGCGGCGCCCTCCCCGTCCGCGCAAACGCCGCTTCGTGCTCGGCGTGACCCCGCCCATTTGGCTGCTGTACGTGGACGGGAAGCGCGTGAGCAAGACCCAGGGAACCCCCACCATCATCGAGCTGGGGCCGGGCGCGCACACCCTGGTGTTTCGCGATCCCTCCGGGGCGGCCTATCCCCTGCGCTACCCGATCCGCCCCGACATGCCGGGGCGGACCATCGTCGGCCAGCTCCGCTGGCATCGAGCCCGGCTGCGGGTGGTGGGCTCGCCGCCCTCGGCCCACTGGCAGCTCCTCTCACCTCCCAACCTGCGGAGCTGGGCGGTGGGCAAGAACCTGAGGTTGGGCAAGACGTTCCCCATACCCATCGAGCGCCTGCAGGGAAGTGGCGTTCGAGCGCAAATTCGCGTATATCGAAGGGGTTACAAGAGCACGGTGCGACAATTAACCCTGGAGCCGAACAAGCTGACCCGGGTCGAGGTCCGCCTGCAGCCTTTGCGATAAAGCATGTCTCGTCCGTACACGTTCAGGGGGGATGTCCCATCCCCCCTCGACCCGAAAAAGCGGGGTTTTTCGGGGCTCCCCCCCCATCACCGCGCTCCGCGCAATTTCGGTCCTACGGGGCCCCTGAGCGGTTACTCTCGTCTTTCGCTGACACAAGCGGGGCCAGGAGGCGGTCCGGCCGTACCGGGCGCTCCCTCTGCCTCCCCGCGGATCGAGCGGGTCAGACCGTTCGTACGATTCACGATGCTCGTGCTATTCGCCCTCCTGCTTTCGGCCTCACCGGCGAGGGCGCAGTCCCCGCAGAACGCCTTGGCGCAGGCCCAACGAGCCTATGACGCCCGTCAGTACGAAAAGGTGGTGAAGCTGCTGCGCCCCGCCCTCTACCCTCGCAGCCGGCTCGCCAGCGAAAAGGAGGAGATCGAGGCCTACATCCTGCTCGGCAAATCCTACTGGTGGCTGCGACAGCTCTCACGGGATCCCAAGCGCCGCCAGCGGCTCGCCCGTCTCGCGGCGCAGCAGTTTTCCGCCCTGCTCTCGCTGGCCCCCGGTGCGAAGCTGTCGCCCCTGATCCACCCGAAGCCGCTGGTGGATTTCTTCGAGCAGGTCCGAAAGAAGCTCACCTCTCGCACCTCACCGATCCGAGCCCTCGAGACCGAGCTCGAGCACTGCCGCAAGGCGCTGTCGGACACGAAGAAGAGCTTCAAGAAATACCGGGCATCCTGCCGAAATCAGGTACAAATAACCCGGACAGTGAAACAGCGCCACTACTTCTGGAGCTTCGTCCCCTTCGGCGTGGGCCAGTTCCAGAACGAGCAGCCGCTCAAGGGGGCGCTGTTCGCCGCCGCCCAGGGGGCCACGCTGCTGGTGAACCTGTCGCTGTTCGTCTTGGCCGAGAGTCCCTACGTGCTGGAGGACTGGGGGCAGGACTTGAAGACGAACCCCCGGACCGGTCTCACCGACGCGCAGGCCCAGCGGCGGGCCAAACGGTTACAAATCGCCCAGATCGCCACGGGCACGGTCTTCTGGTCGCTGGTCACCTGGGGTATCATCGACGCTATCGTATATTATCGCAAGACCACGGTGACCCGAAAACGGAAGCTGATTCCCCTGGGCGATCCCGACGTGGAGCTCTCACCGGCCTTTGGCGAGGACCGCTTCTCCCTCGGAGTGACCTACCGGTTCTAACCGGATCCGAGACCGACAAGGACGACGACAAGCCATGCCTTCGCTACGGATCGAAGCCCCTGGAAAACGCCGGCAGGTGTATCACCTCTTCAAGAAGATCACGACCTTCGGCAAGGACGAGGAGAACGACGTGGTGCTGGAGGACCCGCTCATCGGGGAGACCCACGCTCACCTCCACTTCGACGGAAAGGGGTACGTGGCCCAGGCGGTCTCCAAGCAGAACGAGCTGTACATCAACGGCCGCAAGAAGAGGAAGGCCCGGATCGAGCACGGTGATCGCATCCGCATCGGGGCCTACGAGATGGAGTTCAGCCTCTTCGACGAGGCGCCCGTGGAGGAAGACGAAGCCGCCGCCACCGTGGCCGATGTCTCGGGCTATCAAAAGCTCCACGAGTTCTCGGAGCGTCTCCTTCGGGACTACCGCCTGGAGAACATCCTCGAGTCACTGATGGACATCGTCGTTGAGATCACGAACGCCGACAAGGGGTTTTTGATCCTGACCGAGGGAGAGTCCATGGAGGTGAAGGTGGCGCGGAACCTCAAGAAGGAGAACATCCTCAACGCGGTGGATCAGTTCTCCGATTCCATCGTCGAGCGGGTGATCGAGCAGCGGCGGCCCATCATCATCTCCGATGCGCTCCACGACGACGAGTTCGCCAACTCCAAGTCCGTGATGAACCTCAAGCTCACCTCAGTGATGTGCGTGCCTTTGCTGGAGCGGGGGAACCTGCTCGGGATCATCTACGTGGGCAACGACAGCGTGGTGGACCTGTTCGAGGAAAAGACGCTCAACGTGCTCAAGGTCTTCGCGGCCCAGGCGAGCTTGATCATCCGCAACGCCCTGCTGGTCAACGAGCTCAAGCTGGACAACCAGAGCCTGGCGGAGCGGCTGGAACGCTATACCTTCGGGGACATCATTGGCTCCTGCGAGGCCATGCAGGAGATCTACAAACGCATCCGCAAGATCGCCGGCACCGGCGTCTCCGTGCTGATCACCGGAGAGACGGGCACCGGTAAGGAGCTCATCGCTCAGGAGATCCATCGGCGCTCCAACCGGGCCGACGGGCCCTTCGTGACCATCAACTGCGGCGCCATCCCGGAGAACCTGCTGGAGTCGGAGCTGTTCGGCCACGTCAAGGGCGCCTTCACCGGCGCGGTGGCCACCAAGGAGGGACGGTTCCAGGCCGCCATCGGCGGCACGTTGTTTCTGGACGAGATCGGCGAGATGCCGCTGAACCTGCAGGTCAAGATCCTGCGGGCGCTCCAGGAACGGACGGTCACCAAGGTGGGGGGCAACAAGGCCGAGCAGGTGGACATCCGGATCATCACCGCCACGAACCGCGTCCTCGAGGAAGAGATTCAGCAGGGCCGGTTCCGGGAGGACCTCTACTACCGGCTCAACGTGGTCAACATCCACCTGCCGCCGCTGCGGGAGCGCGGAGAGGACATCGTCCTCATCGCTAAGTACCTGATCTCGAAATATTCTCAGGAGTTCGACTCTCCGGTTCGGGGGCTGTCCCCAAACGCGGTCATCGCCATCAAGAAGTGCGAGTGGCTGGGCAACATCCGGCAGCTCGAAAACCACCTCAAAAAGGCAGTGATCTTGACCGACAAGACGCTCCTCGGTCCAGACGACCTCGGTCTGTCCGACGACATGATCGACGAGATCGTTCCACTCTCCAAGGCCAAGGAGGAGTTCCAGCGGCGCTACATCAACGACGTGTTGGCCCGCAACAACGGCAACCGGACCAAGACCGCTCGAGATCTGGGAGTGGATCCCCGAACGATCTTCCGCCACCTCGAAAAGGAAGAGGCCCTGGCTTCCCCGGAGGGTGAGTAGCGCCCAGCCAACGCCGGGAGCCTTTCCCCCCCCCTCAGCGAGACGAGGAGCAGAGCCGTGAGGACCAGACACTTGGCATTTCGGGACCATGGGCCTCGGTGCGAGGCGAACCGGTGCATGGACCATGACATCAAAGCTATGAAAAAATTTCACCGAGCGGACTTCGCTGTCAGGAACTCTCGGCCCGGCATTCGTTCACAGCGACGATATCAGGAGTTTTAAGCCCATATTTCAAGCAGTTGGAAACATGGCAGCACTTTTGCATAATCGTTCCTCCATGACTCGAGCCGCTGGCGCTCGAACGGGTCTGCTGTTCTGGATGCTGTGTGTCACCAACATCGCGTGCCCCTACCCCACGCAGTTCGGCAAGGAGGATCCCGAGCCGAATCATCCTCCGGTGATCGACGTGGATCGCACCACGCCCTATTACACGGGCGGCACCCTGGAGATCGGTCAGAGCCCCGTGCTCACCATCTGGGTGGACGAGCCGGACCTAGAAGACGAGCTACGGGTGAGGGTGGTCCAGGATCTTCACGAGACTCTGAACTCCGGTGTGCCGCCAAAGCTCCTATTGCCCGACGCGATCATCGGCATAAACGATGTTCCTCCACCCGAGGAAGACGAGCCTCCCTCGGTGCGGACCCGGCAATTCGAGTTGCTCTTCTCACCCTGTCCGGACATCGGCAGCGCGGGAGTCGAGACGGTGCTCACGGTCTGCGTGGCGGATCGCGGGTTCGACTCCGAGCCCGAGGGGGTCAAGGATCCGTGCCTGCCCCTTTTCCGGAACGCAGAGCTGGAAAATCGCGGATATACAGCACGTTATACGATTTCATATATTTGCGGCGAGGATTCGTGACCCGGATTTTCCGGGCACCTCGCGCGACCGAGCTGGCCGATGAGTGAACCGAGAGACGTAACCGTTCATGTGTCACGTAGGACCGAAACTGCGCGAAAAGGTGAATTGGCGCCTTTCCCTGCAGCGGCGCGAAGCGCGATGAT
>CAYFWA010000008.1:0-29036 GCA_964346625.1 uncultured Myxococcales bacterium | reverse complement strand
CCCCGAAAAACCGCGCTTTTTCGGGGCGAGGGGGGATGGGACATCCCCCCTGAAGGCGAGGGGGGATGGGACATCCCCCCTGAACTTGTACGTTGAAACGGACGCAGCCGAACCACTTTGTTCCGGGAGTCACCGACCGGGTGGCCGCGGCGGCCACGAGGCCGCGAACCGGGCTTCACCATGGCGGTCCCCCCCCTGCCAAGGAGTACTCGATGAGCGCGAAGATTCTGAGCGGAAAAGAGATCGCCAAGCAGATCCGGGCCGAGCTCAAGGAGGAGATCGAACAGCTCACGGAAAAGCACGACGTGGTGCCGGGGCTGGCCACGGTGCTGGTGGGGGAAAACCCCGCCTCCATGTCCTACGTGACCAGCAAGAACCGCACCTCCAAGAAGCTGGGCATGCACTCGGAGCAGATCAACAAGCCCGAGGACATCAGCGAGGCCGAGCTGCTCGAGCTCATCGAGGAGCTCAACGCCAACCCCCAGATCGATGGCATTCTGGTGCAACTCCCGCTGCCCAAGCACATCGACGAGTCCAAGATCCTCATGGCCATCGATCCCGGCAAGGACGTGGACGGGTTCCACCCGGTCAACGTGGGCAAGATGGTGGTGGGAGAGGCCGACTTTTTGCCCTGCACCCCGGCGGGGATCCAGCAGATCCTGATTCGCTCGGAGGTGGAGACCTCCGGCGCCGAGGTGTGCGTGGTCGGGCGCTCCAACATCGTGGGCAAGCCCATCGCCAACATCCTGCTGCAAAAGGCCGAAGGCGCCAACGCGACGGTGACCCTGGTACATACGCGCACCAAGGACGTCCCCGAGCACACCAAGCGGGCCGATATCCTCATCGTGGCCGCGGGCGTGCCCAAGTACGTCAAGGGCGACTGGATCAAACCCGGCGCCGTGGTCATCGACGTGGGGGTCAACCGGGTGGGCACCACCGAGAGCGGCAAGGCCAAGCTCGCCGGTGACGTGGACTTCGACGAGGCCAAGGAAGTCGCCTCGGCCATCACCCCCGTGCCCGGCGGCGTGGGCCCCATGACCATCACCATGCTCATGTGGAACACGCTCAAGGCCGCCAAGATCCACCACGGTCTTCAGTAGCACGCCACATATCTGGGGGGGGGCGGGCCCGGTCGCACGAAAAACCCGACTGCGGCTCGATATTTTCCCCTTTACGAGTCCGATTGCTCTGTTCAAAGAACCGCTAGGCACTCACGCGGCGCTTTGCCCCCCCGAGGAGACACGAGCCAAGGTTGGGTGAAAAGAAGCTGAAATCCATGGCGAAAACCATTGCAATGGCAGGAAAGGGCGGCACGGGCAAGACCACGCTCGCGGCCCTGCTCATCCGGAGCCTGGTCAAACGAGAGCTCGGCGCCGTACTCGCAGTGGACGGGGACCCCAACGCCACGCTGCCCGAGGCGCTCGGAATCCCCATGCCCACCACCATCGGTGAGATCCGCGAACAGTTCGGCAAGGCCTCCAGCTCGTTGCCGGCGGGCATGAACAAGACCCAGTGGTTCGAGTACCAGCTCAACTCCATCCTCGTGGAAAACCATGGGTTCGATCTGCTGGTGATGGGACGGCAGGAGGGTCCCGGCTGCTATTGCTACGTGAACAACCTGCTGCGCGGGGCGGTGGAGAGCCTGTCGGACAACTACCACGCGGTGGTGATCGACAACGAGGCCGGGCTCGAGCACCTGAGCCGCCGGACGGCGGGGACGGTGGATCTGCTCGTGGTGGTCTCGGACCACTCGGTGCGGGGCGTGCGCTCGGCCCACCGCGTCCAGGAGCTCGCCGACGAGATGAAGCTGGACGTGGCCGACCAGATCGTGGTGGTCAACCGGGCCGGCGAGGGGGACGAGCTGCTCGGCTCCGATGCGCTCGACGATGCGGTGCGACAGGAAGCAGCGCGTCATGAGCTGGACATCTTCGGCGTGATCCCTCCCGACCCGCAGGTCACCCAGGCCGACCTCGAGCAAGCGCCCCTCATCACGCTCCCCGACGGCACGCCGGCTGTGCGCGCCGCCGATCGAGTGATCGATCATCTTCTAAACGGGACTAAATGAACAGATTTTCTGGAATTGAAGGCGCTGTGTAGCACAAAAAAGATGATCGTAATACCTCTTACAGCAGCATTGACTATCCCAGCGTGCCTTTCTATAAACCCTGGTGCCTGGAAAAGTCCGTTGGCGTAACCCGTCGTTTCACTCCGCATCTGAGGAGGCGTGAGATGTCCTCTGAGACAATCAAGAAAAAGAGCTGGACCGGTGACGATGTCGAGATCCTCGGCGAGACCTTCGAAGAGGGAAAGCCGGACATCAAGGATGACTGGAGAGGCAAGCTCTCCAACCGCGAGCAGATGCTCAAGTACCTCAAGTCCGGCGAGCGCTACTGGTACAGCCAGGAGTGGTACGGCAGCGAGAAGCGCAAGACGCCGGCGTAGCCGACCCCGGCCCTGTGTCGGACCCTGTTGATCTAGGACCCTGTTGATCTAGGACCCTGTTGATCTAGGATCCTGTTGATCTAGGACCCTGTTGATCTAGCGGAAAATACCTCGGGAGGAAGTTTTCATGGCCGAGATTCCCAACGTGACATACGCCGGAGCGATCAAGGAGATCACTGTCGGCTCCGATGACAACAAGCTGACCCTGGGTGGAGAGACCAGCTATCCGTTTCACACCTTCGAAGGGGAGATGCCGCACAAGCCGGTGATCGCCATGGAGGTGCCGGACACCGAGCCGGACGAGTGGCCCGAAGCCCTCAAGGAAGCCTATAAGGACGTTTGGGGGGATCCGGCCGCTTGGGCGAAAAAGTGCGTGGAGGAGTTCGGTGCCAAGCTGATCCACCTGGACCTCTCGGGCACGGATCCCAACGGCAAGGACCTCGACGCGGCCCACGTGGCCGAGGTGGCCAAGAAGGTCGCCGACGCGGTGGACGTGCCCATCGCGGTGTGGGGAACCTCCAACGTGGAGAAGGACACCGAGGTGCTGCGGGCGGCATCCGAGGCGCTGTCGGGCCGTCGGGCCCTCATCGGTCCGCTGCAGGACACCAACTACAAGCAGATCGGCGCGTCGGTGATCAGCGACGGGAACGTGGCCATCAACTCCTCGCCCATCGACATCAACCTCGCCAAGCAACTCAACATCCTCACCGAGAACCTCGGGGTGCCGGCCGACAGCATGATGATCGACCCCACCACCGGCGGGCTCGGCTACGGGATGGAGTACTCCTACTCGGTGATGGAGCGCTGCCGGCAGGCCGCCCTTACCCAGCAGGACGAGAAGCTGCAGTACCCGCTCTACAGCGTGCTCGGCAAGGAGGTCTGGAGGGTCAAGGAGGCCTCGCTGCCCGAGGATGAGGAGCCCACCATGGGCGACGCCGCTACGCGGGGGATCACCATGGAGGCCGTCGCGGCCACCTCGGTGCTGCTGGCGGGCGCCGACGTGGTGGTGATGCGTCACCCCGAGACGGTAAAGCTGGTCCGCGAGCTGATCGGGGAGCTGGAGGCCAAGTAGCCCCGGCTCGCCATTGGAGAGACGACCGATGAAATCAGGCCTGGTAAAAGTCCACGTCGAGCGCTGCGTGGCTTGTAAGCGATGCGTGCAGAGCTGCGCCATCGCCCACTCGAAGAGCAAGAACCTGTTCGACGCGCTCACGGAGACCCCGGCTCCCCGGCCGCGGGTGAAGCTGCACATGATCCGGGGGGCCGCCGTGCCCACGGAATGCCGCCACTGCGAGGCGGCCGCCTGCGTGCTGGTGTGCCCCACGGGCGCGATGTACAAGTCGCACCAGGGCGGCCCGGTGCTGGTGGACGACGAGCTGTGCATCGGCTGCCGGAGCTGCGTGCTCACCTGCCCCTGGGGCGTCCCGGAGGCGTATCTGAAGGGTGAGCAGATCACCAAGTGTGACCTGTGCATCGACCGGCTGCGGCAAGACCAGATTCCCGCCTGCGTGGAGGCCTGCCCCACGCAGTGTCTGGAGTTCGTGGACGCCGAGCCCGAGCCCGACAGCCAGGCGTTCGTCGCCTGGCGGAACCTCGACTGGGGTTAGGCCACCGCCGAGGCGCGCGGCCTCGGAGGCCGCGCCCGCGGGGCCCGTCCCCGGTCGAACCATGGAATCCACCCCGGAGCGTGAGGCTCACACCGCGGTCCGCGGGTAGCGAAAGCAATAGCGAGGCGACTCGATGGAAAAGACGGTCGACACGATACTGGGCAGGTACGGCAACCAGGACTCCGAGCTGCTGGCCGTGCTGATGGATATCCAGGCGGAGTACAACTATCTGCCGCGCCCCGCCCTCGAGCGGGTGGCCACCCAGATGGGCGTCTCTCGCGCGCGGATCCACTACATGGCCACCTTCTTCGGCGCCTTCTCCCTGGAGGAGCGGGGCAAGCACATCTGCACGGTGTGCATGGGCACGGCCTGCCACGTGCGGGGGGCCCCCATGCTCGTGGAGGAGTTCGAGCGCGTGCTCGACACCAAGGCCGGCAAGACCACCGAGGACAAGATGTTCACGGTGGAGACGGTCAACTGCGTGGGCGCCTGCGCGCTGGGTCCGCTGGTGATCGTGGACGGTGAGTACCACGGCAACCAGAAGTCGGCCCAGGTCGGCCGGCTGGTCAAGAAGATCCGCAAGGCAGACGCCAAGGAGTAAAAGCGGCATGGCGACCATGGGAAAAGACAAGCTGATCGATCTCCGCGGCGGGCCGCGGCTCAATAGCGTCGGTGACCTGGAAGAGTATCGCGCCACCCTCGAGGGCAAGAAGAACCCCGATCGCAAGATCGTCTCCGTGTGCACGGGCACGGGCTGCAAGGCCTACAAGTGCGACAACCTGGCCGAGAACCTCAAGGAAGAGGTCGCCAAGGCGGGCCTGGAAAACGACGTGGAGATCGTGGCCACGGGTTGTCACGGCTTCTGCGAGCGCGGCGCCCTGATGGTGATCTACCCCGACGAGGTCTTCTACCAGAAGGTCAAGCCGGACAAGGCCGCCGAGATCGTCGAAAAGACCCTCAAGGGCGGCGAGATCATCGAGGACCTGCTGTACGTGGACCCGACCACCGGCGAAAAGCACGAGAAGGAGTCGGAGATCCCGTTTTACAAGCATCAGCAGCAGGAGCTGATGCACATGGGGCGGCTCATCGATCCCCGCCGCATCGAGGACTACCTCGAGCGCGGCGGCTACGCGGCGCTGGCCAAGGTGCTGTCGGACATCGAGCCCGACACGGTCATCGACATGGTGACCCAGAGCGGCCTGCGGGGCCGTGGCGGCGGCGGCTTCCCCGCCGGCGTCAAGTGGCGCTCGTGCAAGGACGCTCCCGGTGAGCCACGCTACGTGCTGTGCAACGCCGACGAGGGCGATCCGGGCGCCTACATGGACCGGTCCTTGCTGGAGGGCAACCCCCACAGCGTCATCGAGGGCATGCTCATCGGCGCCTACGCCATCGGCTCGGACCAGGGATTCGTCTACGTGCGCAACGAGTATCCCCTGGCGGTGAGCAACCTCACCACCGCGCTTTCCCAGGCGCGAGCCATGGGGCTGCTCGGACCGAGCATCCTCGGCACCGACTTCAGCTTCGACATCAAGATCGTGCGCGGCGGCGGGGCCTTCGTTTGCGGCGAGTCCACGGCGCTGATGGCCTCCATCGAGGGCTTCGTGGGCGAGCCGCGGGCCAAGCATATCCACACGGTGGAGCAGGGCCTCTATGAGAAGCCCACCAACCTCAACAACGTGGAGACCTGGGCCAACGTCCCGCTGATCATCAACAAGGGGGTGGACTGGTTCACCTCCATCGGCACCGGCGACGTATCGGAAAACCCCTGGGGCGGCTCCAAGGGCACCAAGATCTTCTCCCTCGTGGGCAAGGTGAACAACACCGGCCTGGTAGAGGTGCCCATGGGCGTGACGCTGCGCCAGATCATCTTCGACATCGGCGGCGGAGTGCGCGACGGCAAGCAGTTCAAGGGCGTGCAGACCGGCGGGCCCTCGGGCGGGTGTCTGCCCGAGAGCTTCCTGGATCACCCGGTGGACTTCGACGAGCTGACCAAGGCCGGGTCCATGATGGGCTCGGGGGGCATGATCGTCATGGACGAGGACACCTGCATGGTGGACTTCGCCCGCTACTTCTTGAACTTTTTGCGCGACGAGTCCTGCGGCAAGTGCTCCACCTGTCGCGAGGGGCTCAAGCGCATGTGGGAGCTCACCGACGACATCTGCGAGGGGCGGGGCACCGAGGCGCACATCCCGAAGCTCGAGCGGCTGGCCAACGTGGTGGCCGACGGCTCGCTGTGTGCCCTGGGCCAGACCGCGCCCAACCCGGTGCTGTCCACCCTCAAGTACTACCGCGACGAGTACGCTGCTCACATCGAGCGCGGCGAGTGCCCGGGCAGGGTGTGCAAGCCGTTCATCCACTTCCACATCAACGAAAACTGCAACGGTTGCAACCTCTGTCTGCTCAACTGCCCCTACGAGGCCATCACCGGCGAGAAGAAGAAGGGCGACACCTACGAGATCCACCAGGACAAGTGCACCAAGTGTCGCATCTGCTATCAGAGCTGCAAGTTCGACGCCATCGACATCAAGACCGGGCCGCAGGCGGCGGCCTAGGTGGCGGAGGAGTACGTAAGCATGGTCGAGTTCACCATCGACGGAAAGACCATTGTGGCGGAGGAGGGCGAGAGCCTGCTGAAGGTGGCCCTCGCGCACGGGTTCGACATCCCGTATCTGTGCTATCACCCCGCCGTGACCCCCTACGGCGCTTGCCGCATGTGCCTGGTGGAGGTGACCTCCGAGTCCCATGGGCGCAAGCGCACCAAGCTCACCACCTCCTGTAACTTCCCGGTGATGCCGGGCATCGAGGTGGTCACCGACTCCGAGCGGATCATGGAAAACCGCAAGGGCGTGGTGGAGCTGCTGCTGGCGCGCGCCCCGGACGCCGAGCGGATCCAGGCGCTGGCCGAGCAGTACGGCGTGAAGGAGCAGACCTATCCCCCCTCGAACCAGGACTGCATCGTCTGCGGGCTGTGCGTGCAGGTCTGCCGGGACGTGATGGGGGTGGAGGCCCTCGGGTTCATCAACCGCGGCGACCAGAAGGATGTCGCCGTGCCCTTCGCCGACGACTCCAAGGAGTGCATCGGCTGCGCCTCCTGCGCCTCGGTGTGCCCCACCCAGTGCATCGAGGTGATCGACGAGGGGCTGGTGCGCAGGCTGCCGCGGTGGAACGCCGCGCACCAGCTCGTGCGCTGCCGCCTGTGCGGTCAGCCGGTGGCCACGGCCAAGCACCTGGCCTACCTCAAGGACAAGCTGAATTTGGAGGAGGACCTCCAGAACGTCTGCCCGAGCTGCCGGCGACAGTTCTACGCCGAGCGCGTAGCGGTGGAAGGACACATGTAAAGAACGCCCCGCCGGTGACCGGACACGACTGACTGGTCCGGGGCCGCGGGCGACGATGGAGCAAGGAGCCCCATATGTCGAGCAAGAAGACCTACGACGACGTAACCGATCAGCTCATCACGCTGGCCAGCGAGACCAACGTGCCCATCTCCTGGGATCGCCTGGAGGAGCAGAGCCCGCAGTGCGGTTTTGGCACCCTGGGCGTCTGCTGCCGCATCTGCTCCATGGGGCCCTGCCAGACCGATCCCTCGGGGATCGGCCCCCAGCGCGGCGTTTGTGGCGCGGACGCGGACACCATCGCGGCCCGCAACTTCATCCGGATGATCGCCGGGGGCGCGGCGGCCCACTCGGATCACGGCCGGGCCGTGGCCGAGACCTTCATCGAGGTGGCCAAGGGCAAGGCCCCGGGCTACTCCATCAAGGACGAGCAGAAGCTGCTGGCGGTGGCCATGGACCTCGGCGTGGAGATCGGCGATCGCGAGATCAACGACATCGCGGTGGAGGTCGGGGAGCTGTGCCTCGCGCAGTGGGGCCAGCAGGAGGGGGAGGTCGTCTTCTGCAAGCGCGCGCCTCTCAAGCGCCAGCAGATCTGGCGGGACACCGGCGTGATGCCCCGGGGCATCGATCGCGAGATCGTGGAGATCATGCACCGGACCCACATGGGCGTGGACCAGGAGTACGAGCACCTCATCGACCACGGCTCCCGGGCGGCCCTGGGCGACGGGTGGGGCGGCTCCATGATCGCCACGGACCTGCAGGACATCATGTTCGGCACGCCGGTGCCCTCGGTGGGCGCGGTGAACCTGGGCCTGCTGGAAAAGGACAAGGTCAACATCATCGTCCACGGCCACGAGCCGCTGCTCTCGGAGATGATCGTGGCGGTGGCCATGTCCGACGAGATGCAGGACTACGCCAAGAGCAAGGGCGCCAGCGAGGGCATCAACCTCGCCGGCATCTGCTGCACCGCCAACGAGGTGCTCATGCGCCACTCCATCCCCCTGGCGGGCAACTTCCTGCAGCAGGAGGTGGCCATCCTCACCGGGCTGGTGGAGGCCATGGTGGTGGACGTGCAGTGCATCATGCAGTCGCTGCCCCAGGTGGCGCAAAACTTCCACACCGACATCATCACCACGAGCCGCATCGCCCGCATGCCGGGGGCCAAGCACATCGAGTTCCACGAGGACCAGGCCCTCGAGTCGGCCAAGCAGATCGTCACCGCGGCCTGTGACAACTTCGCCAACCGCACCGAGGAGCGCATCAACCTGGTGGAGGGCAAGGTGGACCTGGTGGCGGGGTTTTCCCACGAGACCATCAACTACCTGCTGGGCGGCTCGTTCCGGGCCTCCTATCGGCCCCTGAACGACAACATCATCAACGGCAAGATCCGCGGCATCGCCGGCGTGGTGGGCTGCAACAACCCCAAGTCGCCCCACGACGAGTACCACATCGCCATGGTGAAGGAGCTGATCAAGCACAACGTGATCGTCCTCACCACCGGCTGCTCGGCCATGGCCCTGGCCAAGGAGGGGCTGCTGGATCCGAACCGGGGCGGAGACATGGCCGGCGAGAGCCTGCGCGAGGTCTGCCAGGCCGTGGGCATCCCGCCGGTGCTGCACATGGGCTCCTGCGTGGACAACTCCCGCATCCTGATGGCCGCCACCGCCGTGGTGAAGGAGGGCGGGCTGGGTGACGACATCGCGGAGTTGCCGGCCGCCGGCGCCGCCCCCGAGTGGATGAGCGAGAAGGCCATCTCCATCGGCCAGTACTTCGTGGCCTCGGGCGTCTACACGGTGTTCGGCACCACCTTCCCCACCCTGGGGGCGCCGGCGCTCACCAAGTACCTGTTCGAGGGCATCGCCGAGAAGATCGGCGGCAAGTGGGACTTCGAGGTGGACCCGGTCAAGGGCGCCCGGATGATGATCGCGCACATCGACGAGCGCCGCAAGGCTTTGAACCTCGACTCCAAAAAGGAGCGGGTCCTGATGGACATGGACATGCGCCGCGAGATGGAACTGGCGTAGGCCCCGGAATACGAGCGCTAGATAGGAGGCAAAAGTGTCGAAGATTATCGCATCCGCCGGAATCCGTGGTGCCCACAAGACCGTGGCGCGCGCTCGGAAGGCGTTCGACGAAGCAAGAGAGGCACACGGAGGCAACACCGAGGTGGGCTTCCCCAACACGGGCTACTACCTGCCCTGCATCTACGGCCTGCTGGGCCGCAAGGTGGAGAAGCTCGACGACATGGCACCGGTGTTCGACCAGTGCGACATCCTGCTGCCGCGCTTGGTCAAGGGCGACGTGCACCTGCCGTACCTGGGGCCCGCCCTGGACGCCGGCATGGCGGCCCTGTTTGCCCAGGAGATGGAGGAGTGCATCCGCTATCTCAACGAGCCGAATTTCTACGTCCAGGGAGAGGACGTAGAGGAGGGCGGCAACATCTGGCTGGGCGCGGCCGACGACGTCATCCTGCGCAAGCGCGGGGTGGAGTTCGTGGACGGCACGGCGCCGGGCTTCGCCGCCATCCTGGGCGCGGCCCCCAGCCCCGAGGTGGCCGCCAAGATCGCCCTGGAGCTGCAGGAAAAGAACCTGTACGTCTTCATGGCCGGTGAGCACGAGGGCAAGCGCTTCAGCGAGCAGCTCGTGGAGGCGGGCACCGCCATCGGCTGGCCCACTCGCCTGGTGTCCTTCAGCCCCGACGTCTCGGGCGCCGTGTTCGCCCTGGGCTTCGCCACCCGCGCGGCCATGTCCTTCGGCGGCGTGGAGGCCGGTGACTTCCGCAAGATCCTCATCTACAACAAGGACCGGGTCTTCGCCTTCGCCATGACCTTCGGCAACGTCACCGACGAGTGGTACGCCAACGGCCTGGCCTGCGTGAACTACGGCTTCCCGGTGATCGCCGACACCCCGATCCCCGAGATCCACCCCACCGGCGTGTGCACCTACGAGCACGTGGTGTCCAACATCCCCCACGAGGAGATCGTGCAGAAGTCGGTGGAGGTTCGCGGCCTCAAGGTCAGCGTGTCCAAGGTGGACGTGCCGGTGTCCTACGGCGCGGCCTTCGAGGGCGAGCGCGTGCGCGGGCCGGACATCTACTTCGAGGGCGGCGGCGGTCGCGGCGGCACCGTCGCGGTGGAATGGACCACCAAGGTGGAGATGGACGAGATCGAGGATCACGACATCAAGGTCATCGGCCCCGAGATCGACGAGCTGGGGGAGGGCGCCAAGGCCTCCATGGCCATCCGGGTGGACGTGGCCGGCCGGGAGTTTCAGGCGGACTTCGAGCCCATCCTCGAGCGCCAGATCCACCACCTGGTCAACTTCGCCCAGGGAGCCATGCACATCGGCCAGCGCGACATCGCCTGGTACCGCATCGCCAAAAGCGCTGTGGAGAAAGGCTTCCGCTTCAAGCACCTCGGCGAGATCATCTGGGCCAAGTACCACAGCGAGTTCGGGTCCATCCTCGACAAGGTGGCCGTGACCATCTACACCGAGGAGGACAAGGCCAAGGAGATCCTCAAGCAGGCCCGCGTGGCCTACGCCGAGCGCGACGCCCGCGTCGAGGGCATGAAGGACGAGGACGAGGAAACCTACTATAGCTGCACCCTGTGCCAGTCCTTCGCCCCGAGCCACGTCTGCGTGGTGACCCCCGAGCGCACCGGCCTGTGCGGGGCCTACTCCTGGCTCGACTGCAAGGCCTCCAACGAGATCAACCCCACCGGCCCGAACCAGCCCATCGAGAAGGGGCGCGTCATCGACGAGACCAAGGGCCAGTGGGAGGGCGTCAACGAGTTCGTGCGCAAGGCTTCCCGCGGGTCGGTGGAGCGCTACAACGCCTACTCCATCATGGACGAGCCCATGACCTCCTGCGGGTGCTTCGAGGCCATCTCGGCGCTTTTGCCCATGTGCAACGGCATCATGAGCGTGGACCGCGACTACAGCGGCATGACCCCCTCGGGCATGAAGTTCACCACGTTGGCTGGCTCCGTGGGCGGCGGCGCGGTGACCCCAGGATTCGTGGGACACTCCAAGCTCTACATCGTCTCCGAGAAGTTCATCCGGGCCGAAGGGGGCATCATCCGCCTTTGCTGGCTGCCCAAGCAGCTCAAGGAGGAGCTCGGAGACAAGATCAATGCGGTGGCCTCCAAGCTGGGCTACGAGGACTTCGTCGACTTGATCGCCGACGAGACCGTGTCCACCGAGGAGATGGAGATCATGGAGTGGCTCACCGAGAAGGGACACCCCGCGGTGACCAGCATGGACCCCATCATGTAGCAGATTTGACCGCGGCCGGGGCCGCCCTCGGGCCGCCCCGGCCGCGGGGTTCGATCATACACACCAAAAAGCACAGGATACGTTGTCTGGACAGCCTATCCGAGCCATAGTACGGAAACGATAGCGCAGCCCAGCTGACAAGCTGATGATGCCACCGCACCGCCGGCGAGGCCTTCGTCGGCTTCGGTGTATCAAGGAGGACGGCCGATGGGTCTCACTGGAATCCAGATCTTCAAGCTACTGCCGAAGACGAACTGCCGCGACTGTGGCGTGCCCACCTGCCTGGCGTTCGCCATGCAGCTCGCCGCGGGCAAGGCTGAGCTCTCCGCGTGCCCCCACGTGAGCGAGGAGGCCAAGGCGGCGCTCTCCGAGGCCTCGGCGCCGCCCATCCTCCCCGTGGAGATCGGCGTCGGCGACAGCGTTTTCAAGTGCGGCGGAGAGACGGTGCTGTTCCGGCACGAGAAGACCTTCTTCAACCCCACCGGCCTGGCCCTCAAGATCAGCGACAACGAGGCGGACGAAGCGGTGGACGCCAAGCTCAAGCAGCTTGCCGACCATCAATACGACCGCGTGGGCCTCACCCTCAAGGGAGATCTGTTCGCCCTCAAGGCCGACTCGGGCGACGCCGCCAAGTACGGCGCGCTGGTCAAGAAGGTGCGCGACGCCTCGGACGCTGGCATCATCCTGTGGACCGACAACCCGGAGATGGCCAAGGCCGGGCTCGCCGAGCGCGCCGGCTCCAAGGTGCTCATCTACGGCGCCAACGCCGACAACTTTGACGCCATGTTGGCCCTGGCCAAGGAGGAAGGCTGCCCGCTGGGCATCGTGGCCAAGGACCTGGACGAGCTGGCCGCGCTCTCGGACAAGGCCACCCAGGCCGAGGTCAAGGCCCTGGTGCTAGACTCTGGCGCCCGCACCGCCGGCACCCAGCTCAAGGACCAGACCGCCATCCGGCGCCTGGCGCTGATGGACAAGAACCGCAGCTACGGCTTCCCCACCATCTCGCCGGTGGCCGAGATGACCGAGGATCCGAAAAAGGAGGCCATGCTGGCGGCCACGGGCATCGCCAAGTACGCCGGCATCGTGATCCTGTCCACCTTCGACGGGGCGACGCTGTTCCCGCTGCTTTTGCAGCGGCTCAACATCTACACCGACCCGCAGCGCCCCATGAAGACCGACGAGGGCTACTACCCGCTCAACGCTCCGGGCCCCGACAGCCCGATCCTGGTCACCTCGAACTTCTCGCTGACCTACTTCATCGTCTCCGGCGAGATCGAAAACAGCCGGATGCCCTGCTGGCTGTTCGTCAAGGACACCGACGGCCTGTCGGTGCTCACCGCCTGGGCCGCGGGCAAGTTCGTGGGCGACGCCGTGGGCGAGTCCATGAAGAAGAAGGTCGCGGACATCGAGCTCGGCAAAAAGCGCGTGGTGATTCCCGGGCTCGCCGCCATCATCAGCGGCGATCTCGAGGAGGAGCTGGGCAGCGACTGGGAGGTCATGATCGGTCCGCGGGAGGCCAGCTCCATCCCGGCCTACCTCAAGCAGAACTTCGGCTAGGGCTCGTCGAAGAAACGAGTTGTATCGAGCGGAGGCGCCGCGGTGCCTCCGATGCCAAGCCAAGTATCCTTTCGGCCCGCCCACGGCGGTGGGCCCCTCAATCTAAAGACCAGGAGACTCGACCATGTCTTTCAAGGTAGTCGCGGAAAACATCAACGTGATGTCAAAAAAGATTGGCCCGGCCATGAAGAACCGGGACGCGGCTCCGGTGCGGGAGCTCGCGGAGAAGCTCACCGAGGCGGGGGCGGACTACCTCGATGTCAACCTCGGACCCGCCCGAAAAAAGGGCGACGAGCTCATGCAGTGGATCGTGGGCGTGGTGCAGGAGGTCTCGGATCTGCCCTTGTTTCTCGACACCATGAACGTGGACGCCATGGAGGCGGGCCTCAAGGTATACAAAAACAAGGGCGGCAAGGCCGTGATCAACTCCATCATGGCCCGCGACGACCGCATGGACGCGCTTTTGCCCTTCGTCCAGAAGTACGACTGTGGCATGGTGGCGCTGCTGTGGGGGCCCGAGGGCATCCCGCGCGACGAGAACGAGCGCGGTGAGCTGGCCGCCAGCATCGTGTACCGGGCCCAGGGCGACGGCGTGGCGGGCGATGACATCTTCGTGGATCCCATCGTGGTGCCGGTGAGCTCCCAGCAGATCGAGGCCCAGGGCTGCACCAACTTCATGGCCATGCTGCCGGACATCTTCCCCGACTGCGGCTCCACCTGCGGCCTTTCGAACATCTCCAACGGCTGCCCCGAAAAGCTGCGCCCCCTGGTGAACCAGACCTACTTCGCCATGCTGCGCAAGCACGGTCTGACCTCGGCCATCATGGATCCCTTCGACAAGGGCCTGATGGACATCGCCCGGGGCAAAAAGCCCGAGGTGGAAAAGCTCGTGGGTCGCGTGATGGACGGCGAGCAGATGGACCCCGGCAGCCTGTCCAAGGAGGAGGTGGACTACGTCAAGACCACCCAGGTGCTGCTCGGCCAGAAGCTCTACTCCGATAGCTGGCTGGACCTGTAGTCCGCCCGCGCTCCTCCATCCGGAGCACCTCATCCGCCGTGAAGGGCCGGCGAAGCGTCTCGTTGCTCTCCAAGCCCACCATCACAATCACTAGGCGTACCTGCCGGACCCGCTAGCGGCAAGCGTCCCTGCGCGGCCGGCGCGTGGAGATGTGACGCCCTGCTCGCTTGACACGAACAATCGAGCAGCGCACACTGAACATAAAAAATGTACATATAATATGTTTGTTACATCAAATTCCGCGGAGGCCATCCCATGAAACGGACGACGCTCATGCTGGATGATTCGATCCTCGCGGAGGCCATCCGGCTCAGCGGCGAAAAGACCTACTCGGCGGTGGTCAACCGCGCGTTGATCGAGCTCGTGCGCCGGGCCAGGGCTCGCAAGATCCTGGACTTGCGAGGCTCTGGCCTCTGGGAAGGCGAGCTAACTGAGATGCGCGGCGACGCGGTCTTTCGCGACGAGGCCTGCGACGAGTCCGCAGGCGAACCCGTACGATAGGCTCCCCATGGTGCTGGTGGACACCTCCGTTTGGATCGAGCTCTTCCGCTTTTCCCGCCCCCTGGATCTCGAGGCCGTGGTGGCCATGGACGACGTGGTCACCTGCCTGCCGGTGATCCAGGAGGTGCTGCAGGGGTTTCGGGACGAGGGCGCCTTTCGCAAGGCGCGATCCGCCATGAGGAACCTGCCGGTGGTGGAGAGCCCGTTGGGGCTCGTCGTGGTGGAGCAGGCAGTGGACCTCTATCGAACGGCTCGTCGTCAGGGGTTGACCGTGCGCTCGTCGGTGGACTGTCTCATCGCGGCCTGCGCGCTGCGCCACAATCTCGAGGTGCTCCACCGCGATCGGGACTTTCGCGCCCTGGCGCAGGTGTCTCGCTTGCGACAGCGGATGCCGTGAGCCCAGGCGGAGCACCCGGTTCACTGGCCAAGTCAGGCTCGGAGGTGACGGGATGAAGGTCTTGTATTTCCGTGGTGGCCCGGGGCTCAACGCTCGCCCCGAGCGCCGACTGTTCGTGCTCAACGACGAGACCTACCGCGCCAAAACATCGTTCAGGCGCCACCCGGTACGTCTTGGGACAGAACGCGGGCCCGCTGCACGCCGCGTGCCAGCGTGCGCTGCGGCCCTGTCCTGTCGACTTCGATTTACTAAAGCACCGATTTCCGCATGTCCGGCTGGCGTTCGTGCTCTGGGCCGCAGACGAGGACTTCCCCGCCGAGGCCAACGTGCTGTTTTCCCGCTCCACGGCCGGCTGCCTCACCGCCGAGGACGCGGCGGTGCTCGCCGACGTGGCCCTGCGGGGGGTGCTCAAGGCCGACGACGGCGGCGCCGCCGAGACGGGCAGCCCCGACGACGACGGGTGAGCGCCGGGACGCGGGAGCCCCCGGCCCGGGGGCTCCCCCACCACCCGGCGCTCCCGCCGCGGCGCCCGCGCCAGGCACGATGGACCCGGTCCACGGCTCGCCGGCCCCACGGCTCGCCGGCCCCACGGCTCGCCGCTGTTGCGCCCGGAGGCCCGTGGCATTAGGTTCTACCCCGGATTTGCACAAAGGATTCAGGCCATGAAACTAGCAATCAGCGGCAAAGGTGGCGTGGGCAAGACCACCGTGGCGGCGCTGCTCGCGCGGCTGCTGGCGGCCGAGGGAGACCACGTGATCGCGGTGGACGCCGACCCGGTGTCCACGCTGGCCTCGGCCCTCGGCGTGGAAAACGCCGACCAGATTACGCCCGTGGCCGACCTCAAGAGCCTCATCGAGGAGCGCACCGGCGCCAAGACCGGCACCTTCGGCTCCTTTTTCAAGATGAACCCCAGCGTCAACGATCTGCCCGAGAAGCTCTCGGTGGTCAAAGACGGGGTGCACCTGATGGTGATGGGCTCGGTGGACCACGGCGGCTCTGGCTGCGTGTGCCCCGAGTCGGTGATGCTCAAGGCCCTGGTGACCCACCTGGTGCTTGGACGAAACGAGCATTTGATCATGGACATGGAGGCCGGGGTGGAGCACCTGGGGCGGGCCACCGCCACGGCGGTGGATGCCATGATCACCGTGGTGGAGCCTGGCGCCCGCTCGGTGGCCGCGGCCAAGAAGGTCAAGCAGCTCGCAGACGAGATCAAGATCAAGCGCATCGCCGCGGTGGCCAACAAGATTCGCGGCGAGGCCGACCGCGACGCGGTGGCCCGGGCCCTCGAGCCCCTCCCCCTGCTCGGGGTGCTGCCCTACGACCCCAAGGTGGTGGACGCGGACCTTTCGGGCCAGCCCCCCTATCCCACCCTCGAGGATATCCCCGACGCCGCCCGCGAGCTGCTCGCCGCGCTCCGCGACTACGTGGAGAGCTGAGGCCCGGCTCTGCGGTCAAGGGGGGAGCGGCCCGCTGAGCAGGGCCGCGGGGCCTTTGCGCCTGGGGGCCGCTGCGCGCTTTGGGAGGGCGCTGCCGGGTCCTTCGGTTCTCTCGGGGCGGGGCATCTGCTATGCTCCGGTGCGGCCTGCGCTGCGATGCTCTGGTGCGGCGCGCGTCATGGAGAAGCCGATGTCAGCCCGTAGCCCCTGTGTGTTCTCGATGCCCTCGATGCCTTCGATGATCGCCTCCTCGGCGCTCGTTTCCCTGGCGTGTGCGCTCGCGTGCGCGGGGCTGGCCTCCCCGGCCCACGCGAGCCCCAAGGTGGCGGTGGTCAACGCCGGGTCGGCGGAGCTGGAGACGGCCCGCCGCCTGCTGCGCCTCTACGAGGCGCTGGAGCCGCCGCCCGCCAAGGCGCCGCGGGCCCGTCCTCGGCGCCCGGCGCCCCCACCGTCGTCGCGCAGAGCGGCCCGCTCCGCCCCCCGGGGCGCCGCGCGCCCGAGCGCGCGAGAGGCCGCGCGTCCGGCGGCGCGAGAGGCCGCGCGCCCGGCGGCGCGAGAGGCCGCGCGCCCGGCGGCGCGGGAGGGCACGCGCCCGACCTTGCGACAACCGGCGCGTCGGGCGGCGGCTCGGTCTCGCGAGACGGCCCGGCCCCGGGAGGCGGCCCGACCGCAGGAGGCGGCCCGACCGCGGGAGGCGGCCCGACCGCGGGAGGCGGCCCGACCGCGGGAGGCGGCCGCCGGGGTGGGTGGCGCGGGCCTCGGCCTGGTGCCGGTCAAGGGCCGCGCCCTGCGGCGGGCCCTGCTGGGGCTGCCCCACGACGAGAGCCTGCCGCTGGCGCGCCGCGCGGTGGCGCGGGGCAAGCGGCTTTTCACGTCGCTGAAGCGGGCCGAGGCGGTGGACGCCTTCACCGGCGCCATCAACCTGCTGGATCGCCAGGTGCGCTGGAAGCGGGCCGAGCCCCTGCTGGTGCAGGCCCACACCTACCTGCTGCTTTGCCACCACGCCCTGGGGGCCCCCCAGGCCGCACAGGCCGTGGCCAACCGCCTGCGGGAGCTCACCGGGGGCAAGCGCCCCGCCGGCGTGCCGGCCGCGGTATGGAAGGCCTATCCCCTGCAGCCGGCCGCGCTCACCCCGCGCCATGAGCTCCGGGTCCAGGTCCCGGCCAAGGCGCGGGTCTACCTCGACGATCACCGGGCGGGCACGGGGCCACAGACCCTGCACGTGGGCCCGGGGGCCCACCGGGTGCGGGTGGAGCTGCCCGGCCACCGGGTCTACTTCCAGCGGGTGACCCCGTCGGCGAGCATGAAGCTGGCGGTGACCCTGGTGCCCGAGCCCGAGGACGCCTACGCCGACGTGCGCGAGGTCCTTGCCAAAGTGCGCCAGTCCGGCGCGCCCTTCGACCCCGCGCCCTACCGGCGGCTGTGCAGGACCCTGTTCGTGGACTACCTGCTGGTGGCGGTGCCCGACGGCAAGCGCGTGCGGTTGCGCTGGTTTTCCCGCCAGCTCGGCCGCTTCGCCACCGAGCCGGTGGCCGTGGCCCTGCCCGCTGCGCCCGGCTCGGCCGGCGCGGCTGCGGCCGCGGGCGCGGCCGCTGGGCCCGCCGCCGCCAAGCTCCGGGCCGCTCTGCGCGCCACCTTCGGGACCGTCCGCTCCGCCGAGCGCACCGACGCCGCCCTCGCCTCGCAGGCCGCCGATCAGGGCCGCAAGGCCAAGGCGGTCAACGGCGACTCCAAGATCTGGAAAAAATGGTACTTCTGGGTGGCGGCCGTGGCCGTGGCCGGCCTGGTGGCCGGCTTCGCCATCAAGGACAGCCTCGACGAGGAGAAGGTCATCCTCAAGATCACCCGACCGTGATCCCCACCCGTGGCAGGCGGTGGTTGATTCCGCTCCCCCTTCGCTGCTAGATTCGCAGAGTGTGACTGTCGGCGACTGGCCGCACACACACGACGACTACCAGCACCGATCACCGTACCTGGCGGCCACCCTGCCGGGTGCCTGACCACGAATGGGCCGCCGCCACTGGCGATCGTTTTCGGGGAGACGATGCAAGAGCCCAGCCAAGAGCTCCAGGTCCAACTCGCGCAGGCGTCATCGATCCAGGGGATCGCCGAGCTGTTTCTCGAGGAGATGCGGCGATCGGTGGGGGTGGCCAGCTTCAACTTCATGGTCATCGGCGATACGCCGCTGACCGAGGACACGCACATCGGGTGGGTGGACGACTTCGACTTCAAGGAGGTCACCGCCTCTTTTGCCGAGTTTCTGCCCTACCTGGAGCAGGAGTTCTACCCGGTGGAGGACCTGGTGGCCATGCCCCCCGGCTGCCACCGGCCGCCGCTTTTCCGGGATCGGGACTTTTTCCGGCGCAGCGCCGCCTACCACGAGTTTTACAACAAGTTCTTCATGGAGCACCACGTCATCGGCGTCATGGGCGAGACGCTGTCGTCCCGGGTGCTGTTCACCTTCACCCGCAGCCAGCAGAGCCCCGACTTCGACTGGGACGAGCTGCACCACATGGAGTCGGTGCGTACCCTCACCGAGCAGGCCTTCCACCGCCATGTCGCCCTGCCCCATCAGGACTCGGCGCAGGTCCTGCGGGCGCTGGAGGCGACCCTGGGCATTCCCGCCGCCCTGTTCGACGCCCGCGGCAACCTGCTCTGGATCAGCCACGAGCTGCTCGCCCGGCTCGAGGCGACCCACTGCTTTTTGGCCCGCACGCCCCTGCTCATGCGCCTGGCCGAGGACTACCGCGCCATGCAGTCCCTGGCGCAGCGGGCGCTCGCAGACCCCGCCGTGCCGGTGGATCCCCGTATCCCCGAAGCGGAGGCGATCCTCGGGCCGGGGGAGCAGCTCCTGGTGCGGGTCTTCGACGAGCCGGGCTGCCGGCCCATGGTGCTGGTGGCGGTGGCGGCGGGGCCACCGAGGCCGGCCGCGCCGGTGTCGCCCGAGACGCTGCGCCAGCGCCTGGGGCTCACCCTGCGCGAGGCGCAGGTGGCCCTGCAGGCCGCGGAGGGCTACACCGCCCTGAACATCGCCACCGCCTTCGGCATCAAGGAGAGCACGGTCCGGGTGCATCTCAAGCGCATCTATCGCAAGCTCTGCGTGCTTAACCGCACCCAGCTCGCCCTGCGGGTGCGGGAGCTGTGAGCGCGGCGCCAGGGGCGACGCGCAGGCCGTCCGGTGGGGGCGCCGCGTTTGACTCGGCGGGACTCGGGGTTACGCTTGAGTCTCCATGCTGACCTCGCCTCCTTTGCTCGGGCTGCTCGGCGTGCTGGTGGCCTGGTCGCCGCCCGGGTCCTACGACACGGAGCACTTTCGGTTTCGCTACGTGGCGGCGGCGCGCGACGACGCCGTGGCGCTGGCGCGCCAGGCCGAGGAGATCCGGGCGCGCATCGTCTCGGCGCTGGGGCGGGCGCCGAAAGCGCCCACCACCGTGCGGGTGGTGGCCACCCAGCAGCAGTTTCAGCGGGCCCAGCCCGGGGGCCGGCGGTTTCCTGACTGGGTGGCCGGGGTGGCCTACCCGAAGCAAAACCTCATCGTGCTGGGGCCCGCGCCGCCTGGGGGCCGGCGCGCGGCCCGGCAGGTGCTTTTCGCCCACGAGTACTCCCACGTGGCGCTGGCCCACGCGGTGGGCTTTCGGCGCCTGCCTACGTGGTTCGTGGAGGGGTTCGCCGACCTGCAGGCCATGGCGCCCTATCTGGGGGACTGGCGCGCCTGGGGCGGCCGGGGCGCCCAGGAGCTCGAGACGCTGCACCGGGGCCTGGGCCACGACGGCCGCCGCGCCTCGCGCAGCTACCGGCAGAGCTACGACTTCGTGCGGTTTCTGCGGGCCCAGGGCGACGGGGTGCAGTTCCGCCGCTTCATCGCCCGGCTGGCCGACGGCGAGGGCTTCGACCGGGCGCTGCAGCGGACCTACCACCTGAGCCCGGGGGAGTTGGAGCGCGAGTGGAAAAAGAGCTGGAACTGGCGAAACGTGATTCTGCCCATGCTCACCTCGGGGCTGTTTTTGTGGGTCCTGGCGGCGTTTTTGCTGGTGCTCGGCTTTGTGCGCAAGCGCCGCGAGCGCAAAGCCGCCATCGCGGCCATGGACGGCGGCCCCGACGAAGCAGAGCTGTCGCGCCGGGAGGCCGAGCGCCGGGCTGTGCGCCTGCGTGAGGCGCGCGCGCGCCTGGGCGTGCTGCCCGGAGGCCTCGCGGAGCCGGACGGCGAGGCGGAGGAGGGGGGCCACGCCGCGCCGCGGGAAGAGGGCGCGACGGGCCGGGACGTGGGCCGGGGCGCGGAGGCCGATTTCCCCCCGGCGCCCCCCTACGCCGGTGCGAGCGCCGATTCCTCCCGGGAGCCGGTGGAGGCGCGGGAGCCGGTGGACGCCCGGCTGCGCACCGAGCCCCCCGGGCCGCCGCCCCGCGAGCAGCTCCCGGTGCTGAACGTGGGTTTGCTGATGGTGTCCACGGTTCTGGTGGTCACCCTCACGGCCATCTTCGCCAGCATCTGGCCCCACACGCGGCTGTGGATGCTGGTCGCGCCGGCGGTGCTCATCACGCTGCTCGGCCTGCGGTGGGCGGCGCGGTAACCCGTCGCCGCAGGCGCTCCCGAACGTCGCTACGGCAGGCGGATGCCCAGCGAGCGGATGCGCTTGCGCAGGGTGTTGCGGTTCATGCCGAGGATGCGCGCGGCCTGGAGCTGGTTCCCGTCGGTCTGCTCGAGCACCAGCTCGAGCAGGGGGCGCTCCACCTGGATCATCACCTGGGCGTGCAGGTCCTCCACGTGGTAGCCGCGGATGCGGCCCAGGAAGGTGCGCAGCTTGGCGCGTACCAGGTCCTCGAGGCCGAAGCGGCCGAGCGGGATCTCGTCCTCCACCGTGGGCACCAGGCCGTCGAGGTGATGCTCGCGCACCGGGCCGCTGCCCATCACGCCGAACAGCCGGTAGACCACGGACTTGAGCTCGGAGACGTTGCCGGGCCAAACGTAGGCTGCCAGGCGGTCCATGGCCTTGGGGGTGCACTTCAGGGGCTCGCGGTCGAGCTCCTGAGCGTGCTCGCGGAACAAGACCTCCACCAGGGCGGGAATGTCTGCCCCGCGTCGGCGCAGCGGGGGGATGGCGATGCGCCGCAGCCGGCCGTCGCCCGAAAAGGGCACGGCGGTGAGGCCAGGGGCCATCAAGCCGGACCGGGAGGCGTCCTCCAGGGCGACTCGCGACGACATCATCACCCACACATCATGGACCTCGATGGGGGTGTGGTCGGAGCACTCGGCGCCCACGGCGTCGCTTTGCAGGGCCTGCACGATCCGCTGCTGCACCGTGGCCGGGAACCGCCAGACCTCCTTGAGCAGCAACGTGCCGCCGGCCGCCTGGCGCAGCTTGCGGGCCTGCTCTCCGAACAGCTCCTGGGCGGCCTGCGCGGCGGGCAGGGCCGGCGGTAGCAGCGTTTCGAAGGCGCGGTCGCGGCGCAGGCTGCTTTGGTGGATGAGCCGGGCCACGAACTCCTTGCCCACGCCCTGCTCGCCTTCGAGCAGCACCGGCGCGTTGCCCTCCACCGCCTGCTGCACCGCAGCGTGGACCTCCTGCATGGCCGCGCTGTCGGCCACGAGCTGACGGTCCAGCCGCGGAGCCGCCGAGGGTTTCGCAGGGTAGGGCATTGGGTCAGTTTGTCGGGATCTGGCGCCAGGGTGTCAAGGCGGCGCAGCAATTGCGCGAAATGTCAGCGAGAAGCCGGCGCGGCCGGAGGGCGGGCCCGGGTTCTCGGAGCGACACTGCGTCCGAGTGGGCGGTCCGAGTCGATCGCTGGCGCGGTCGGCGTCCGCGGTCCGGCTCGCCTCGGTGGGCCCCAAAACGTACGAAACCCGGCTTGCAAGCCGGGTTTCGTACGCGATCCGGGGATCGTCTCTTGCGGGGTGGACGGGACTCGAACCCGCGGCCTCCGGCGTGACAGGCCGGCGTTATAACCGACTTAACTACCACCCCAGATGGCACCCATCTTTGGGCTGCCCTGTCGACCAGGTCTCGTGGGCGGAACAGGACTTGAACCTGCGACATTCGGCTTGTAAGGCCGACGCTCTCCCACTGAGCTATCCGCCCGAAACGACGGACAGTCCCAACGCGACAGTGCGGACGTTTCTAGCAGCGGGATTTCGGGGTGTCAAGCCGAAAAGAGGCCGAAAAGAGGCCGAAGCGAAGCCCAAAGAGCTCAGGAATTCCAGCCCCCTGTACGTCGTAGGGGGACCGGGTCAGTACTGCTGGAAGAGCTGGCCCCACGTCGTAGGGGGACCGGGTCAGTACTGCTGGAAGAGCTGGCCCCAGGGGGACTCGCGCAGCCAGCGCTTGACCAGCGGGCGGCCCTTGACCGGGTACCAGCCCTGGTCGTGATACAGGGCCGAGGCTAGCACGAAGCCGTTGACCAGGGGGGTGTGAAAGAGCGCCTTTTGCACCACCTTGAGCGGCGAGTGCCACAGCAGCCGCCCGGTGCCGGTGGCGAAGTTGACGCCCACCTCGAAGTCCCAGCGCTCGGCCGCGGCGTCCTCGTCGCCTGCGATCTCGATGTCCGCCAGGCGCCCCACCCCCAGGCCGCGCTCGTCGGCCAGGCGGATGCAGTGGATGTCGGCCGGGTCGAAGCCCATCAGCGAGGCGGACACCGCGTCGATGGCCACCTGATCGGCGGAGGCCAAAATCACGTGCTTGTCGTGGGGGATCACGGTGCGGGGGCCGGGGCCCGCGCCCGCGGTGGTGCCGTCCATTACGGCGAACATGCCGGCGTGGATCTCCTGCCCGATGGCCAGCAGGTCCACCAGGGTCTCGTGGATCCAGGTGTGCGTGTAGTGCCGGCGGGAGTTGAGCAGGCCCCCGAAGGCGTTTTTCATCGCCCCGGTCATGGTGGTGTACGAGTGGGTCTTGACCGTGGGCAGATGGACGATGTTGCGCCCGAAAAAGAAGTCCGGGATCCGGATGCCCTCGGGAAAGACCCGCGGCAGCGCCAGTAGCTCGGCCCGCGGGGTGAAGGGCACCCACTGCATGTCCTCGCGACGGAAGTTGTACTTCACGGGGATCCCGTAGCGCTCGAGCACCGGGCTGTACTTGAGGTTGCGCTGGCCCTTGACGGGATCGGTGACCACGGTGCGGTTGTGCACGTCCACCAGCCGGGTCAGCCCGGCGTCGTGCAGGCCGCAGATGGTGCCCTCGAGCTGCCAGGGGGTGGTGTTGACCCCGGGGAACCGGTGGTGCCAGGTGATGTTGTCCTTGAGGATGGTCTCGGCCTCGGGGTCCAAGGCCGCTCCCACCTCGGCCAGACGCAGCAGGCGGCGATAGTCCTCGAGCACGGTCTCGGGGCGGGTGCGCAGGATCGCCACCTTGGCCGAGCGGTGCGCAGTCCCTTGGGTATCCGTCATGGCTTCTCCTGCGTCGCTAGGTGGGGGGAGCCCAGCCGGTTGACCTCGACGCCCACCCGCGGTCCCTCGGGTCTCGGGTGCCAACGCGCCTGCGCTCGCGGTCAGCGCTCAGTGCTGCGTGGGCGCGGGGGTCGGCGAGTCCTCGTCCTGCTGCTCGGGCAGCAGGGCGAGCCGCCAGTCCAGCGCCTCCGAGGGCTTGGCCAGGAAGGTGTCGGGCTCGGGCAGCTCCAGGGCGTAGCGCAGCACCTCGTCCATGTGCTGCAGCTTGTGGATGGTCAAGGAGCTGAGCACCCGCTTGGGCACGTCGTGCAGGTCCTTTTCGTTTTCCGTCGGGATCAGCACGTGGGTCACGTCGGCGCGGTGGGCCGCCAGGATCTTTTCCTTGAGGCCTCCCACCGGCAGGACGCGGCCGCGCAGGGTGATCTCCCCCGTCATGGCCATGTCGGTGCGTACGGGGATGCGCAAAAGCGCCGACACCAGGGCCGTGGCCATGGTGATGCCGGCCGAGGGGCCGTCCTTGGGGATGGCGCCCTCGGGGAAGTGGACGTGGGTGTCCACCCGCTGGTAGAAGTCGCGGGCCAGCCCGAAGCTGTCCACCCGGGAGCGCACGTAGCTCATGGCCGCGTGGGCCGACTCCTGCATCACGTCGCCCAGGCTGCCGGTGAGCACGAGCTTGCCCTTGCCCGGCAGGATGGACACCTCCACCGGCAGCAGCTCTCCGCCGTGGTGGGTCACCGCCAACCCGCTGCCCAGCCCGATCTGGGCGGCGTCTTCTTTTTTGGAGCTGCGGAACTTGATGGGTCCCAAATACCCCGAGACGTTGCGCGCCGTCACCTGCGAGGCGGTTTTTTTGCCGGATTTGCCCGTCTTTTTGGTTTTGCCCTTGGTCTGGCTCACCGCCTCCCTGGCGATCTTGCGGCAGATGGAGCCGATCTCGCGCTCGAGGTTCCGGACGCCGGCCTCCTTGGTGTAGTTGTTGATGAGCAGCCGCAGGGCGCCCTCGGAAAACTCCACCTTCCGATCCGCCAGGCCGTTGGCCTCGAGCTGCTTGGGCACCAGGTACTGGTTGGCGATGGCGAGCTTTTCCCACTCGGTGTAGCTGGGCAGCTCGATGATCTCCATGCGGTCCTGCAGCGCGGGGGGGATGGAGTGCAGCGTGTTGGCGGTGGTGATGAACAGCACCTGGGACAGATCGTAGTCCAGGTCGATGTAGTGGTCGTTGAAGGCGTGGTTCTGCTCCGGATCCAGCACCTCCAGCAGCGCCGAGGCCGGGTCGCCCCGGAAGTCCGACGACAGCTTGTCCACCTCGTCGAGCAGGATCACGGGGTTGTTCTTGCCCGCGCGCTTGAGCGACTGGGTGATCTTGCCCGGCATGGCACCGATGTAGGTCCGGCGGTGGCCGCGGATCTCGGCTTCGTCGCGCACCCCCCCGAGGCTCAGGCGTACGAACTCACGGTTGGTGGCCCGGGCCACGGAGCGTCCCAGGGAGGTCTTGCCCACCCCCGGAGGGCCCACGAAGCACAGGATGGGGCCTTTGATCTCGCCCACCAGGCTCTGCACCGCCAGGTACTCGAGGATGCGCTCCTTGGGCTTTTGCAGCCCGTAATGGTCCGCCTCGAGCACCTGCTCGGCGGCCTCGATGTCCTCGTTGTCCTCCGAGACCTCCAACCAGGGCAGCGACAGCACCCACTCGATGTAGTTGCGCACCACGGTGGCCTCGGCGGACATGGGGGACATGAGCTTGAGCTTCTTGAGCTCCTTGTCCATCCGCTCGGTGGCCTCCTCGCTCATCTGCTTGGCGCGCACCCGCTCCTCGAGCTCCGCCAGGTCCGCCTTGAACTCGTCGCGCTCGCCGAGCTCCTTCTGGATGGCCTGCATCTGTTCGTTGAGGTAGTACTCCTTTTGGGTCTTTTCCATCTGCTTTTTGACCCGGGTGCGGATCTTGCGCTCCATCTGCAGGATCTCGATCTCGGCCTGCATCAGCTGGAGCAGCCGCTCGATGCGCTTTTGGGGCGAGAGGGTCTCGAGGATCTCCTGCTTGTCCGCCAGCTTCAGGGTGAGCTGGCCCACGATGGTGTCCGCGAGACGGGCCGCGTCGTCGATGGATTGCACCGACACCAGCAGCTCGGGCGGGATGCGCTTGTTGAGCTTGACGTAGTTCTCGAACACGGTCTTGATCTGGCGCACCAGGGCCTCGATCTCCACCGAGTCGTCCGGCTCCTCCTCCACGTCCTGCACCCGCACCAGATAGAGCGCTTCCTGCTCGAGGTACTCCTTGATCCGGACTCGACGGCGCCCCTCCACCAGCACCTTGACGGTGCCGTCGGGCAGCCGCAGAAGCTGGATCACCGAGGCCACGGTGGCCATCTCGAAGATGTCCGCCGCGGCCGGATCGTTGGTCTTGGCCTTCTTCTGGGCGGCCAGCACGATCTCCTTGCTTTCTTCCAGGGCGCGATCGAGGGCGGCGATGGATTTGTCTCGCCCCACGAACAGGGGCACCACCATGTAGGGGAACACCACCATGTCGCGCAAGGGCAGCAGGGGCAGGTCCGCCACGGAGGGGGAGCGGGGCACGTCCTCCACGCGGGAGGGCTCGGGGGTCGGCTCGTTGTCGTTTTTCTTTGCCATGGTCGTCTTTGGCCGTCGCCAGCAGTCGCCGTTGGTCACCGGTGGTCACTGGCCATCGTTGGTTTCGGTTGTCTGGCCCCGCGGCGCGCGCTGGCTCCGGAGGCATCGTTGAGTCGTCTCGTCACCCGGGGTCCGCGGGGTACGCCGCCGCCGCGGGACCGCCGGCGGTCAGGGCGCGGTGGCGCGAGCTGGTGCGTGAGCCGTTTGATTTCCGTGGACCTTGCCGCGAGCCACGATGATGGGCAAATATTCGCGTCGGCTCCAGCGCTCCTGCCGGTCGCGCCGACCAGCCGCCGGGTACGCCTTCGCGCCGGCCTTCGGGCGGTTGGCGTACCTCGCTCGAGCGCTCCCCACCCCGCGGTCAGGCGCCAGCGGCCTTCTCGTCATCCGCGTACACGAGGACGGGGTCGGCTTGGTCGGTGACCGTGTCCTCGTTGATAATGACCTCCTGGACCTCGGGGTCCGAAGGGATCTCGAACATGAGATCGAGCAGAGTGGCCTCCATCACCGAGCGCAGGCCGCGGGCGCCGCTTTTGAGCTCCAGGGTCTGGCGGGCCACGGCGGCCAGGGCCTCCTCGTTGAAGCTGAGCACCACGTCGTCCATCTCGAACAGGCGCACGTACTGCTTGAGCAGCGCGTGCTTGGGCTCCACCAGGATCTTGACCAGGGCCTCCTCGTCCAGCTCGTGTAGCGGCGCTACCACCGGGAGTCGCCCCACGAACTCGGGGATCATCCCGAACTTGAGCAGATCCTCGGGCTGCACCTCCTTGAGGTACTCCCAGATCTTCTTTTTGGTGCGGGACTCCACCTTGGCGCCAAAACCCATGGAGCGCTCGCCCACCCGCTTCTCGATGATGTCCTCGAGCCCCACGAAGGCGCCGCCGCAGATGAACAGGATGTTGGTGGTGTCCACCTGCAGAAACTCCTGCTGCGGGTGCTTGCGCCCGCCCTTGGGCGGGACCGCCGCCACGGTCCCCTCGATGATCTTGAGCAGGGCCTGCTGGACTCCCTCCCCCGACACGTCCCGGGTGATGGAGGGGTTGTCGCTTTTGCGAGCGATCTTGTCGATCTCGTCGATGTAGATGATCCCGCGCTGGGCGCGCTCCACGTCGTTGTCGGCGTTTTGCAGAAGCGACACGAGGATGTTCTCGACGTCCTCGCCCACGTAGCCGGCCTCGGTGAGGTTGGTGGCGTCGGCCAGGGCGAAGGGGACGTTGAGGATCTTCGCCATGGTCTGGGCCAGCAGGGTCTTGCCGCAGCCGGTGGGGCCGAGCAGCAGGATGTTGGACTTCTGCAGCTCGACGTCCTCGTCCTCGAGCTCGGCGTCGATGCGCTTGTAGTGGTTGTGCACCGCCACCGCGAGGGTCTTTTTCGCCCGCTGCTGCCCGATGACGAACTGGTCGAGCAGCGCCTTGATCTCCTTGGGCGTGGGCAGGGAGCTGAGCTCCGACATGGCCACTTCCCGCTGGAGCTCCTCGTCGATGATGTCGTTGCACAGGCTGACGCACTCGTCGCAGATGTACACCGTGGGCCCGGCGATCAGCTTCTTGACCTCCCGCTGGCTCTTGCCGCAAAAGGAGCACGTCAGGTTCTGGTTCTTGCTGTTGGACATACTGTACTTTTTTGACCCCGATTCCTCTATTCCGCTTCTTTTTTCTCGGTGTCCTCTATTCCGCTTCCTTTTTCTCGGTGTCCTCGCCCTCGCTGGCTTTTTCGGGCACCTCTTCCTCCATCCGCACCAGCACCCGGTCCACCAGGCCGTACTCGATGGACTCCTGGGCGTCCAGGTAGTAGTCGCGGTCCGAGTCCTTGCGCACGCGCTCGATGGCTTGCCCGGTGTGCTTGACGAGGATCTCGTTGAGCTTCTCGCGGTTTTTCAGGATCTCCCGGGCGTGGATCTCGATGTCCGAGGCCTGGCCCACCGTGCCCCCCTTGGGCTGGTGGATCATCACTCGCGCGTGAGGGAGCACGTAGCGCTTCTGCGCGGCTCCGGCCGCCAGCAGCACCGCCGCCATGGAGGCCGCCTGGCCCATGCAGATGGTGGACACGTCGCAGCGCACGTACTGGATGGTGTCGTAGATCGCCAGCCCCGCCGACACCATCCCCCCGGGGGAGTTGATGTAGAGCATGATGTCCTTGTCCGGATCCTCGGACTCCAGAAAGAGCATCTGGGCGATCACGATGTTGGCCACGTTGTCGTCGATCTCGGTGCCGAGAAAGACGATGCGGTCCTTGAGCAGGCGCGAGAAGATGTCCCAGCCGCGCTCGCCGCGGTGGGTCTGCTCGATCACCGTCGGGATGAGCATCGCGTAGGGACTGATCACGGGGTTGTCGGGTTTGGCTCCGCTGTTCACGGCCACGGCTCCTTCGGGGCGCTGCGCAGGGCGGGCGCCCTACTGGTCCGCTTTCGTATCGTCGTTCTCGATCGTATCGTCGTTCTCGATCGTATCGTCGTTCTCGAT
>CAYFWA010000007.1:28258-29039 GCA_964346625.1 uncultured Myxococcales bacterium | reverse complement strand
CGGGACGCGGGACGCGGGACACGGGACACGGGACACGGGACGCGGGACACGGGACACGGGACGCGGGACGCGGGACGCGGGACGCGGGACACGGGACACGGGACACGGGACACGGGACGCGGGACGCGGGACACGGAACGCGGGACACGGGACACGGGACGCGGGACACGGGACACGGGACGCGGGACACGGGACGCGGGACGCGGGACGCGGGACGCGGGACGCGGGGCGGGGAACTAGTCTCGTGAATCGCCAGAGTCGGAGTCGGAGTCGGAGTCGGAGTCGGAGTCGGAGCCAGAGCCAGAGCCGGAGCCAGAGTCGGAGCCAGAGCCAGAGCCGGAGCCAGAGCCGGGCCCGACCTCGATGAGATCGGTGCCGGGCTCCTGCAGCAGGCCTTCTCGCTGCAGCTCGTCCACGTCCAGCTCTTCGGTGCCCTGCGCTTGGCGATCGTGGCGATCGCCGGTGGGCTCCGGCCGGGCGTCTTCATTCCGGGAGGCGCTCCGGGTGGCGCCCCGGGTGGCGCCCCGGGTGGCACCCGGGGGAGAGCCTCGCCGCTGGGCCAGGCGCTGCAGGTGCTCCACCTCCAGCTCTCCGGTGTCTCCGGTGGAAGGAGCGTGGAGCACCGACAGGATATCTTCGCTTCCCAGCGAACTCAACTCCTCCACCTCGAGCTCCTGCGTGCCCCCAGACTCTGGCGAGCCCCCGGCCGTGATCCCCGTGTCGGTCTGCTCGATCTCTCCGGTGGGAGCCTCGTGCAGGCTCATGGGGTCGCCGGCGTCGC
>CAYFWA010000007.1:26078-28158 GCA_964346625.1 uncultured Myxococcales bacterium | reverse complement strand
CGGCGTCGCCAAAGTCGCCGGCGTCGCCGGCGTCGCCAAAGTCGCCGGCGTCGCCGGCGTCGCCAAAGTCGCCGGCGTCGCCAAAGTTGCCGGCGTCGCCAAAGTTGCCGGCGTCGCCGGCGTCGCCGGCGTCGCCGTCGCCGTCCTCCGACCCATCCCCCGGCCCTGCGGGAGACGCCAGCGGCTCCTGGGGCCCCCTCGGTGCTCCCCGCCCGAAGGGGAGCGCCTCTGCACCCTCCAGCTCGTCCAAGTCCAGGATCTGGGTCTGGGCGTGATGCAGGTCCGCCCCCGGGGCAGGCTCTTTCGGCGCCGGGGGCTCGCCTGCGACGCCGCCGGCCGCCTCGGGACCGGACGTCGCCCGACCGGCAGCGCCCCCCCCCGGTGGCCCCGAGGTTGCAACGCCGAGGGGCCCCCCTTCGCGCTGCCAGAGGATCTCGGCAGAGCCCTCCTGGGCCCCAGCGATCGCAGGGGCCCCTGCGATCGCTGGGGCCCCTGCGCCGGTGTCCGTGGCGATGAGGTCGCTGGACTCGAGGATGACGGTGGAGGTCTCCTCGAGGAGCTCCCCCTCACGGCCTTTTGCGCGGGCCACCTCGATCTCTCCCCCGCGCGGGTCCTGCGGCGTCACGTCGGCCACCTCCACGTGTCCGGTGGGGTTGGGGGAAAAGCGGGCGTACTCGGCCTCTGGACCCAGGTCGTCGGCGATGAGGTTGACCCCCACCGCCTCCACCGCCGCGTCCTCCACCACGTACTGCTCGAGGGCGCGCAGCTCCTTGTCGATATCATCGGCGAACAACTGCCGGATAAACTGCCCGAGGTGACTCCGGGTGATGTTCGGCGCGTGGATTTCCAGGTACTGCTCGAGGGCGTCGGCGAACTGAGCCGCGGTGCGGTACCGATCCTTGCGCTTGCGGCTCATCGCCGTGTCCACGATGACCTCAAGGGCCGGCGGCACCATGGGGTTGCGCTCACGCACCGGGGTATAGCGCGTCTCGCGGACCAGCACGAGGAGCTCCATCTCGTTGGGTGCGAGAAACGGAGGGACCTTGGTCAAGAACTCGTAGAGCACCGATCCCGCCGAGAAGATGTCACTGCGTGGATCCAGCGGCTTGCCCAGGGCCTGCTCGGGGCTCATGTACTTGACCTTGCCCTTGATTACACCAGAGCGGGTCTGCACCGAGCTCAGGGAGGCCTTGGCAATCCCGAAATCGCACAGCTTCACCTCTCCGGAGTAGGAGCAGATGACATTGGAGGGGCTCACGTCCCGGTGGATGAGATTCAGCGGGGCACCGTCGCGATCGGTCTGGTGATGGGCTTGGTCCAGCGCCCGCAGGGCGTTCATCATGATGAACGCGCACAGCTCCGGCGGAATCCAGCGCCGCTGGGCCCGACAGCGGTCGAGCAAGGTCCGCCCATCCTTGCCGTCCACGTACTCCATGGCGATGAAGTACTCGCCTTGGGCGTGGCAGAACTCGTAGGTCTTCGCGATGTTCTCGTGCTCCATGAGGCTGGCGATGCGGGCCTCGTCCACGAGCATCTTGATGAACTCCTCGTCGCGCGCCAGGTGGCTGAGGATTCGCTTCACTGCCACCATGTGTACGCGGCGCTGCTCGTCGAAGGTCTTGGCCCGATAGATCTCGGCCATGCCGCCGAACGCGATCCGGTCCAGGAGGTGATATCGGCCGAGCTGAAGCGCCTTCATGTCTGTATCGCCAATCGCTTTTTCGCGTGCCCGCGGCGTCGACATCCCGCGGCCGGCTCGTTCGGGGGGGAGGGAAATCCCATCCCCCCTCCCCACGCGAGTGAAATCGTGCGGAGCCCCTCCCCCACACACCGCGGTTCGCGTCGCTGCAGGCGAAGGGACCTGTATTCCGCGGATCACGCGGGTGAGCCCTACGGGACACCTGAATCGGATCGGTTGTCCCGCGGCAAGCAGACTTTACCGGAAACGGCCCGGAGCGTCGACCGGGCTCGACTCCCTCCCTCCGCAGCCTCGGCAAGCAATCGGCCCTCCCGTTCCCCTCCGCGCGCGCTCCGCCTCGCCGCTGGGAAGAGCGCGATCTCGACACATATCAGGCGCCAC
>CAYFWA010000007.1:21760-25978 GCA_964346625.1 uncultured Myxococcales bacterium | reverse complement strand
ATATCAGGCGGTTCGGGCCTCGCGGGGATAAAAGCGCGATCTCGACACATATCAGGCGCCACATATCAGGCGGTTCGGGCCTCGCGGGGATAAAAGCGCGATCTCGACACATATCAGACGGTTCGGGCCTCGCGGGGATAAAAGCGCGATCTCGACACATATCAGACGGTTCGGGCCTCTCGGGGTTCCGCGCCCCTTCGTGCGGCCCCGCCTATTCCCCTGCCTGGATTCCCTCCCTTGAAAGCCCCACGGAAGCGGCTAAAGTAGGAGGGCTGTCGATGGACGACAGTCGGCTCCGCCTCTATTGGTCTGCCGACCCATGCCGGCCCATGGTGGGCCGGGACGGCGACCCAAGGGAGGCGGTGCGGGTGGTCTCGCACCGGTGGTTATGGCAAAATGAGTGATATGGACGACCTCTCCTGTTCCTTCTGCGGCAAGAGCCGTCGGGAGGTTCGAAAGCTCATCAGCGGACCCAAGGTCTTCATCTGCGATGAGTGCGTCGCGCTGTGCAACGAGATCATCGCCCGCGAGGACGCGGCGCCCGGGCGCAGCTTTCCGAAACCCAAGGAGATCTACAAGGAGCTCCACGAGTACATCATCGGGCAGGCGCGGGCCAAGAAGGTCCTGTCGGTGGCGGTCTACAACCACTACAAGCGGCTCGGGGCCACCAAAGAACGTTCCACGGACGTGGAGGTGTCCAAGGGCAACATCCTGATGATCGGACCCACTGGCGTGGGCAAGACCCTGCTGGCCCAGACCCTGGCGCGCCGGCTCGATGTCCCCCTGGCCATGGCAGACGCCACGACCCTGACCGAGGCCGGGTACGTGGGCGAGGACGTGGAGAGCGTCGTAAAGAGCTTGTATCGCTCGGCGGGCGGAGACGTGGAGAAGGCCCAGCGGGGCATCATCTTCATTGACGAGATCGACAAGATCGCCCGTCGTGGCTCCGGCCCGTCCACCACGCGGGATGTGTCCGGCGAGGGCGTGCAGCAAGGGCTGCTCAAGATCCTCGAGGGAAAAAAGACCACCATCACCCCCGACGGCGCCCGCAACCGGCCTCAGCAGGATCTGGTCCAGCTAGACACCACGAACATCCTGTTCATTTGCAGCGGCTCTTTTACGGGCCTGGAAGAGATCATCCGCCGTCGGATGGGGGATCGCGGACTCGGCTTCGGGGCCAAGGTGGATCCCCGCCAGGAGGATCTCAACACCATCCGCGCCGAGGCTCGCACCGAGGACCTCATCAAATACGGAATGATCCCAGAGTTCATGGGCCGCTTGCCGGTCATCGTCACCGCAGACGATCTGTCGGTCCCCGATCTGGTGGAGGTGCTGTGGCGACCGAAAAACTCCCTGATCCGCCAATACCAGTGCCTGTTCGAGCTGGAGGGGGTGAAGCTCAGCTTCGAGCAGGACGCCCTGCAGGCCATCGCGGAGGAGGCGTCCACCCGCAAAAGCGGCGCCCGGGGCCTGCGCTCCATCCTCGAGGAGGTGATGCTCGACGTCATGTACGAGCTGCCCTCCCTCAAGGGGGTCACCGAGTGCATCATCAGCCCGGAGGTCATCTCCGGCCGGGCGGAGCCGACGCTGGTCCGCGAAAAGAAGGCCTCCTGAGCCACCGTCCCGGGCTACCCTGCCGGGCGACCGGCTCGAGCGATGGGCCTGCGCCAGCGTCCCGAACCAGCGTCCCGAACCACCGCCCCCGAACCACCGTCGCGCGCACCGCCCCGAACCACCGTCCCGAGCCGGGGGGTCCCCGCGTCCCTTGGAGGGGGCGATTCCCTTTGACAGTCTCCTGGCAGCCTAGCTACTATCCTGGCGAATATGCGCGCTGATCTCGCACGCGTGGACATAATGGACCCGATGGACCCGATGGACCCGATGGACCCGACGTCTGATCTCACCGATCAGCAGCAAAGCCAACTGGCCGCCCTGCTGCAGCAACGCGCCGATGAACTGCTGGCAAACGCTCGTGGCGGGCTCGAGATGAGCATGAGCCGCGAACGGAGCGGAGGCCGGGACTCGCTAGACGAGTCCAGCGAGGAGGAGCTCCTGTCCACGGAGCTGCGACTGCGGGACCGTGAAAAGAAGTTGCTGCGGAAGGTCCACGATGCCCAAAATCGGCTCCTTGATGGAGAGATCAACGAGTGTGAAGACTGTGGCGAGCCCATTGGCTTCAAGCGGCTCATGGCGCGACCCATGACCACCCTGTGCATCGCCTGCAAGGAGGTCCGCGAGGAGCAGGAGGCTGCTTCGGGCGACTCTCCGCCTCGCCGGGCCCCTTCGGCGGATCGCGACTAGCGCTTGCGCCCGCCGGCCCCATTGTCGGCCCCCCCCCGGGTGGGTTCTCAAGGCGCCCACGGTGAGGGCGCCCACATCGGAGGCAGCGTATCGAGCGCCTCGCTGAAATCGGAGGCGCCCAATCGAGCGCTTCGGGATTGACTCGCTGGATGGTTGAAGAACAAAAATACAAGATCATCCAAAAGCTCGACACCGGCGGCATGGCCGAGGTCTATATCGCCGAATCCGAGTCGCTGCGGGGATTCAAAAAGCGGGTCGCCATCAAGCGGATCCTGCCGCACCTCACGAAAAATCAAAAGTTCGTGCAGATGTTCCTGGACGAAGCGAAGCTGTCGCTTCAGCTCGAGCACGGCAACATCGTCAGCGTCTTCGATCTGGGAAAAGCCGACGCGGCGTACTTCATCGTCATGGAGTACATCGACGGCACGAACATGAAGCACATCATCGAGTCGCACCGCCGCGCCCGCAAGCTGCTGCCCATCGAGCAGTCCATCTACATCATGCGGGAGGTCTGCGAGGGACTGTCCTACGCCCACGAGCTGGTGGACATGACCTCCAACGAGGCCCTGGGGATCGTGCACCGGGACGTGAGCCCCCCGAACATCCTCATCTCCAAGCGGGGCGAGATCAAGCTGGTGGATTTCGGGCTGGCCAAGGCTACCAGTCAGCTCGAGGAGACCGACCCCGGCGTGGTGAAAGGTAAATTCTCCTACCTGTCGCCCGAGGGCGCCTCGGGGCTCGAGGTGGACGCCCGGGCAGACGTCTTCTCTGTGGGGATTTTGCTGTTCGAGTTGCTCACCGGACAGCGGCTCTTTTACGGCGAGAACGACTACCACACCGTAGAGCTGGTGCGCGAGGCGGAGGTCCCGCGGATCACCAGCATCAACCCCCAGGTGCCCCAGGACATGGAGCGCATCCTCGATCGCGCGCTGGCCAAGGATCCGGCCGAGCGCTACCAGCGCGCCTCGGAGATGTCCGAGGAGCTCACCAAGCTGCTTTTCACCTACGGCGTGGCCGTCACCAAGAGTGACATCTCGCGTCTGGTGACCTTCACGCTCAGCGAGCAAGAGACCGTAAAGCCGGCCAAGCCCAAAAAGCCCACCACCATCATCGACGCCTTGATCCAGGAAGAGATCCTGAAGTTCACGTCCCTCGATGACGTGGACGATCCCATGGAGATGGGCGCCCAGCCCCTGAGCCCGGATGAGATCTCCGTTCTGGATCCCGGAGACTTCATCGACCCTCGGGGCTGGGCCAGTGACCTGGACGAGGCCAGGGCCACCGACCGGTCTGCCCCCGGGCAACTCGGCGACGTCGGCGCCCAGCCCCTCGATGAGCTCGGTGAGCTCGGTGAGCTCGAAGAGCCTGGGGCGCTCAGTCTGAGCACCGAGGGCATCGCGGATCTCGAGGATCCGGCGGATCTGGCCCAGCGCAGCTCGGACTCCTACTCCCAGCAGTCGCGCCTGACTCCGTCGCCCACCGCCAACGAGGAGCCGAGAGCGAGAGCGAACCGTGACCACGCCGGCCCCGACGCCTCTGACGCCTCTGACGCCACCGCTGACGCCACTGGCGCCAAGGGCGCCGATGCCGCCAGCGGCTCGTCCAGTGAAGGCTCGCCGGTGGCCGCGCACCGCCGCCCCTCGCCAGCCCCCCCGGAACGTAGCGGCGGGATGCCCGCAATGGTCTGGCTCCTGCTCATCGTCGCCACCCTGGCGGGGGTCGCCGCGGCCCTGGTCGCCCTCGACATCGTAAAGATCTGACCACTCGCCCCACCGAAACGCCCTCCGAAACGCCCTCCGAAACGCCCTCCGAAGCGCCCTCCGAAGCGCCCTCCCTGGTAGCGGCCCTGCGCAGCCCTCCAATCCCTCGGGCCCGACCCGGCCATGACGCGACCCCCAGGCTCCTCCGCCGACCCGA
>CAYFWA010000007.1:11317-21660 GCA_964346625.1 uncultured Myxococcales bacterium | reverse complement strand
AGACCCGAAGACCCGAAGACCCGAAGACCCGAAGACCCGAAGACCCGAAGACCCGAAGACCCGTCGATCGCTTTGTTTACCTAGCGGCCAAGGTTGTGATACAATTTTTTATCGTGAGCGGACTCCGGCACATTATCCTGTGCATCAGCCGAGACCGGGCGCTCGTCCGGGTGCTGCGCAGGACCCTCGGCCCGCTGAGCGAGCAGGTGGGGTTCATCGACAGCATCGACCGAATCCGAGAGGTGGGGTCCACCGAGCCGCAGCTCGTGATCCTGGATCTGGGCACCGAGGACGTGGAGGGCGTCCGCCCGGTGCTCGCTGAGCAGGGCTGGTCACCGCGAATCCTGGCGCTGGCGAACTGGGCCGAGCAGGCCGAGGCGCTGTCCATGCTCGACTTGTGTCAGTGCGACAACCTGATCGCGCGCTCCGAACAAGTGGACGAAGCCGAGCTGCTGGTGACCAGCTTGAAGCTGCTGGGGGCGGGGAACATCTTCGGCCTCGACAAATACCTGGCCTGGGGGGTGCAGCTCCGCCAGCTCCCGGTGGCCACCTACGACGAGAAGCGTGCCGCCATCGAGACCGTCTCGGCCTTCGCCCGCAGTGCCGGCTGCCGCCGACGCCTCGTGGGCCGGGTGGAGATCGTGTTCGACGAGCTGCTGATGAATGCGCTATACGACGCGCCGGCCAGCACCACCGGAGACCGGGCGCCCTTCGTGTCCCGCGCCGTGCCCGGCGGGGGACCGGTCAGCCACCAGGCCGTGCGCGTGAGCTTTGGCTGCGATGGCCGCTTCTTGGGACTCTCGGTCCGAGACTCCTTCGGCTCACTGCAGCGGCAGACCATCCTGGATCACCTCAACCGTGCGGTGATCTACTCGGGGACGCCCTTGACCGACACGCAGCGCGGAGCGGGGCTCGGCCTGTACTTCATCTTGAGCTCCGTGTCACGCTTCGTCTGCAACATCGAGCCGGACCGAGCCACGGAGGTCATCTGCCTGTTCGATCTGCGCAAGACCGGCCGCCTCTCGAGCAGCGTGGCCTCTTCCTTCCACATCTTCACCACCCCGGAAAGCTCCCCCGCTCGGGCGCGCATGTAGCTCTCCTCGACATCGCCCCCTGCTCCAGGACCTCTCTCGGATCGGGGACCATTGCCGTGATCAGACCAGGGCGATGATGGACAGGATCGCCTTGACGCCCAGATAGAGTCCGAACCCCACCAACGCGATGCCCACCAGACGCGTGATCACCCCCGCGCTACGCCCCACCCGCATGATGCCCCGATGGGCGAGCTCCGCGAGCAACGCGAACCAGGCCAGCCCGCCCGCCAGCACCCCGACGGAGAAGACCACGGCCTGCAGCGTGGTCAGGTCGCCCATGGCGGCCGGCGCGATCACCACCCACGCGAGCAGCGGGCCCGGGTTGGCGACGGTCATGAGCACCCCGAGCCCGAAGGCCTTGGCCCGGTCGGTCTGGGGCCGGCGGGCGTCTCCGCCTCGCGCGCTGGGGCGCATGATGGTGAGCACCCCGTACGCGATCATCAGACCACAGCCGAGCATGCCGAGCAGAGGCTGGGTCCAGGGCACCGAGCGCACCAGGCTGTCGAAGCCCAGGAACACGAGAATCGAGTAGAGCGAGTCGATCACCGCGGCGCCGGCGCCGAGATAGATTCCCATTCGTTTCGAAATGGAGATGGCGTTCCGGATCACCGCAACGTTGACCGGTCCGGTGGGCAGCGACACCACCACCCCGGTGAAAAACCCCCGCACGATGGCCGCGACGAAGGTGAGAAACAAAAAGATGGGGATCAGGTGCAAACTCACTGGGATCGCGCAGAAAGCTGTAACCCTACGCGTGACAGGATTGGCACGAACCCAGACCCCAGGGCAATATTTCTTTTGCACCACCGTCAAAGCCCAGTCGGCCCCGATCGCAGCCGGCGCATCACGCCGCAGGCGCTGGCGCCGAAATGACGCACTGCAAAAAGCTCTCTGGTTTCGATCCGGGTCGAAGGTCTGTATAATACGAGGTCTCGAAGCGCATCAGCGGACGCACACACCAGCAGGTACAGGAGAGATTCCGATGAAGCTCATGGCTTTGTTGACCGGCCTCGCCATATTCCTCACGCCCGCCGTGGGCCAGACGCGGACCAAGCGGGCCCGGTTCCGGATCGACTCGCTCAAGGTGAAGCTCAAGGCGAAGTATCGCAGCGGCTACCGTCGCGGACAGCTCAAGCGCTCCATCCGTTACAAGATCGGCAAGATGAAGCGATGCTTCAAATCCGTGGTGAAGAAGAACCCCGACTACGATGGCTTCCTTTGGTTGGCGGTGACCTTCAACAAGCGAGGCAAGGTCACGCAGAAGACCCTCACCACCACCGTGAAAAACGCCGTGGCCATGAAGTGCATGGAGTGGATGGTCGACTTCTGGAAGCTGCCCCGCGGCGCGGTGGGCAAAGCCAACGCCCAGGTCCGGATCTACGCGCGGTAACGACCCCGGAGGTGGCCCCCCGCACGAGGCCCCCCCCCGCACGACCGTTGGGGAGCCGTCCGCTGAAACCGCCCCAGCCCAGCGATGAGTCTCCCATGAGCCACCCCCCCCGAAGCCTCGCAGTTCGGTCCGTTGCCCCCTGGCGCGCGCGCACCCTAGCAGCGTTCGTGCTGCTGCCCGCGGGGCTGCTGGGGCTGGGCGCCTGCGATTCCCCACGTGACCGCTGCGCCGAGGCCTGCCGGCGCGCGTCCCGGTGTAAAGCAGAGGTGGGACGCCACCTGGTGGCCCACCTGCCCCAGGGCAGCCCGGCCCTCAAACAGGCGCGGCGCGAGATCCGGCAGCAGTTGTTTCCGGCCCTGCTCAAGAGCTGCCCCGCGCGCTGTGAGCGCCTCTGGGCATACAGTGTTTGGCGGCAACGATTGCGCGCCTGCGACCCGGCGGCTCCCTGTGACGCCTTCGCCCAGTGCTTCTCCGCAGCCCTGCTCCCCTGAACGCCGGGCCGCCGCCGCGCCGCCGCCGCGCCGCCCCCGCGCCTTTCTGTCAGTCTGCCGCCGCCGCTACTGTGCCAGGGCCTTCTTGTAGATCTGGTCGAGGTGGGCGAGGGTTCGCTCCCACCCGGATTCCACCAGCGCGTTGGCCCGCACCACCTGGTCCCACGCCGTGCGATCCCGAAAGGTTCGCACCATGCGGTGCACGGCCTGAAAGCACTCCTCGTCGGTGTCGAACGAGAAGGCCCCACCCGAAGCCGAGCGCGCGTCGTACTCCACCAGTTGATCGCGATGGGCGTGAACGGCGCGGGCCACCGGGATCAGGCCATAGCGCTGCGCTGCCTGCGCCCGCTGCCCGAGGGGAGCCCTGACGTCGGGCAACAGCACGGCGTCGGCGCCCGCCAACACCCGATGCAACGACGCCACGTCCGCCGCGCTCCGGGGCGCCGGCGCCACCCAGGCCCCGTCCTCACGCTGCAACGCCTGCTCCAGCGGATCGGGGTCGGAGTCCGGACCCGTCGCCCCCCCCACGGCTACGAGCTGCAGATCCAGACGCAGCAGCTCCGGCACCATGGCGGCGACAAACGCCGCGGCGCCATCCACCCCCCCCCGGCTCCAGACCGCCAGGATGGGGACGTCGTCCCGGGGCGCAAGCCCCGCTTCCTGCTGCAACCGGGCGCGGCAGAGCACCTTGCCCTGCAGGTTGTCCGCGGCGTAGTGGGCGGCGATGAAGCCGTCGCGCCCGGGATTCCATTCGTTGGCGTCGAGGGCGAAGCTCAACACGCGGACCTTGTCGAGCGTCGCGAGGGCCCGGGTCACGTCGGACCCCTCGCCGGACGACGACTCCCACAGCCCGTGGCAGGGGACCATCACGGAGTCAGCGTCCCGGATGGCCTCCGCCAGTGAGGGAGACTCCTGGCGCGCATCGTAGACGGCCTGCACCACCGCGGCGCCGTCGAAGCGCGCCCGCAACGCATCCGGATCGGCACCGGTGGCGCCGTGCAGGTGCAGCAGCTCCGGCTGGCGAGGCAACGTCTCGAGCAGCGCCATGGCGGCGTGGGGGAAGGCCTCGCCCGCCTCGTCCGGGGGTAGGCGCAGCATGTACAGCCGCGCGCGGCTGCTGGCCAGGTGTCCCTCGAGCACCTCCAACTCGAAGCCGGAGGGCCCAGCGTCCACCACGAGGGGACTGAGTCGCCGCGCGAGGGGCCGGAGCTGCTCGAGGTCCGCGAGGTCGGTGGGGGGGACAACGGTGATCACCGCCACCTCGTGCCCCGCGTCCGCTTGGGCGACGGGCAGCGCACGGGCCGCGCGGGCCGTCGCCGTGGCGGGCCAGTAGGGGTGCAGCGTCGGCGCTAGATGCATGATTTTCATTGGTCCTCCTGTTCGGGACTGCGTCGAAGCAGCGGGCGGCCCAGGGCCCGTAGCGCTGCCGTGCGGAGCTCGGTGGACCCCGTCGGGGTGGCCAGGACGTCATCGGCGCCGAGGTCGCTGGCCCGACGCCTCAAGCCCGGATCGGCCGCCAGGGCCACCACCGCCGGGGGGGCGGCAGTGCGCTGCAGGCGCTCCAACAGGCGCAGCGCCGAGTCTTCTCCCTGCGCCAGATGAATCACCACGAGGTCGAATCGGCGGGACGCGCCCTCCTGCAGTGTCGCCTTCGGATCCTGAATCGAATACTCGGCGGCCAGAGCGTTGCCCAACATCCGCTGAAGCTGCGCTCGCATCCGGTTGTCGGATGAGCACAGCAATACCTGCAACCCGCTGAACTGCTTGACGAGTTGGTCGATGACGCCATTGAATCCGGCGTCGGAATCCTGAAACTGAATCCCCATCCCCTTGGGCTGGCCCGGCGTCGGCGTCGGCTGGATCCACACCACCACGCCGCGCAGCTCCACCTCCCCCGGGTAGCCGGGGATCTCGAGGCGCAGGTCCAGCTCGGTGCCCTCGGGCGAGGGGGCGTCGGTCTCCACGAAGAGCCCGCCACGCGACAGGTTCACCGTATAGCTGACCAGAAACGCACCGGCGGACCGGTAGGCCACCGCCAACTGGAGCCGGATCCGTTCATGCGCGCGTCGACCTGGGGGGGGGGCATCCATCACTTGAGCAACACGTCCAGCAGGCGCTCCAGCTCGTCGTAACTGTGAAAGGCGATCTCGATGCGACCGTGGCCCTTTTTCTTCTCCCGGAGCTGCACGCGGGTGCCGAGAGCTCGACAGAGCTGCTGCTCCAGCTCGCGGACCGAAGGGCTCGGCGACGTCGGACGCGCCGGGGCCTTGGGGGCCGCGGGCGTACCGTCCTTTAGCTGACGCACCAGCCGTTCGGTGGCCCGCACGCTCAAACCTCGCCGCAGCACCTGCCGACAGGCCTGCTCGATCTGCTCGGTGTCGAGACCGAGCAGCGCGCGCGCGTGGCCCCCCGAGAGCTGGCCCTGCGCCACGGCCTCCTTCACCGTAGGCGGCAGCCGGAGGATCCGCAAGGCGTTGGTCACCGTGGAGCGGTCCTTGCCCACCCGCGCGGCCACCTCCTCTTGTGTGAGCCCGTAATCTTCCACCAGCCGCTGGTAGGCATCCGCCTCCTCGAGCAGAGACAAGTCCTCCCGCTGCAGATTCTCCACCAGCGCCATGAGGCGGGCGGAGACCTCATCCACCTCCACCACCTCGGCCGGAATCCGCTCGAGGCCCGCCTGACGGGCCGCCCGCCAACGGCGCTCACCGCTGATGAGCTCGTAGCCCGACTCCACGGATCGCAACAGCAGGGGCTGGAGCACCCCCAACTCGCGGATGGTGTCGGCGAGCTCGGCGATGGCGGCCTCGTCGAAGTGTTTGCGAGGCTGGCCGGGGTTGGGGTGGATCGCCTCGAGGGGCACGGTGCGCGACGACGGCGCCGCGGCCTCGGAGGGCGGTTGCGCACCGGCAACCGCCTGGGACGGCGCGTCCGGCAGCAAGGCCGACAACCCGCGGCCCAGAGCCTTGCGCCCTTTGGCACCCTTGGCGCCGGAGGCGACGCGGGATGTCTGGGGCGCGTCCAGCGGGGGAGGCGTCCTCGCCGAGGAGGCGGCTTTGGCCGGCGGCTTGGGCTTGGGCTTACGGGGCATGGGCGGCCCCCCGGTCGATCAGCTCCTGGGTGAGCCGCAGATAGCTCTGGCAGCCCCGGGACTCCACGTCGTACAGCAGGATCGGCTTGCCGAAAGAGGGGCTCTCGCCCAACCGCACGTTGCGGGGGATGACCGTGTCGTAGACGTGCCTCGGGTAGTGCGTCCGCACGTCCTCGGCCACCTGCCGCGCGAGGTTGGTGCGGCCGTCGTACATGCAGAACAGGATCCCCTCGATCTCCAGCGCGGGATTGTAGGTCTGCCGCACGCGGTCGATGGTATCGGTGAGCCGGCTCAAGCCCTCGAGGGCGTAGTACTCCGCCTGAAGCGGGATCAGCACCGAGTCCGCCGCGCACAGGGCGTTGATGGTCAGCGCCGAAAGCGAGGGCGGACAGTCCACCAGCACGTAGTCGTAGCGGGCCCGCAGCGGCTGCAGCAGCCGGCGCAGCCGCAGGGCGTGTCCGTCCATTTGGGGCAGCTCCACCTCCGCCCCGCTGAGGTGCGGGTCTGCCGGAACCAGGTGTAGATAGGACAGCTCCGTGGCCTGGAGCGTCTCGTGCAGCGAGCAGTCTCCCAAAAGGGCCTGGTACAGCGTCCACGGGGTGCTGCCCGCCGGGACCCCCACCCCAGAGGAGGAGTTGGCCTGCGGATCGGCGTCCACCAGCAGCACGGCATACTCTGCCGCGGCCAGCGAGGCCGCAAGGTTCACCGCGGTGGTGGTCTTTCCCACCCCACCTTTCTGGTTCGCCACGGCGATCACCTTGGCCGAGGATGTAGCCCGAGGCTGAGACATCGGTGGGATGTACCACAAAAGCCGACTCGCTGCCAAGAGAAATAGTTCCAGGAAAAGCGTTTCAAATCAGTGCCATAACAGGCAGAGGGTGATCCAGCGATCCCCTGGGATCGCCCCTGAACGCTGCCGGGAACGCGGTTTCTTGACCTGATGTGCGCATTTGTCCTACACTGTAGGCATATGTAGGAGAGATAAGCACATGTGGTACCCATGGCACGCTCCCCCGAGCACCCCGGCCCCTGCCGAACGTCCCCGCTGCTGGTGGCATCAACTGGAGCAGCAGCCTCGGCTCGGCATGCCCTTCGCGCACCTCTTTCCGCGCCCCCCGCGGGGCAGGGAGCCGAGAGGCAGCGAAGCCGAGCAGCTCGTGCAGGAGCTCAAACGACCCGGCTTCCTGAAGCCGACCCTGGAGGAAATCGTGCAACTGCGCCGCGCCGCACCCCCCGAAGCGAGCCCCCCCCGGTCCCCCTGGCAGCCGGTGGAGGCCTGGCAGATCGTGAGCATCGAACGGCTGGACGAACGGGAGTGCCGCTGCTGGGGAGCGGACGGCGCCCAGATCGTCGAGTGGTTCGACCGCGGCGACCTGGCCACCTGCTCGACCAGCAGCCACTGGAGCGCGGCCTTCGCCGTGCCCCGGCGCCGTGGCTGGCGGCGGTGGGTCGCCCGACTGCGGGCCTGGCTAACGCCGCCCGGGCGCTGGGAGCTCGCCAGCGCCAAGCCGTGAGCGAAGGAGTCGCTCGCGAATGATTCGATCGTTCAAGACGCCGATCCATCCCGGCTGGCTGCGTCGCTCATCGGTTGAATATCACGAAATATTCGGCCGATTCGCGCCTCGCCAGCCGGGCGACGAACCCACGCGAGCAACCGCACACGCGAATCCGCGCGTGTGCTGCGAAACGACGTCTCGACGGCAACGTGCCCGTCGGGACGGCGAAACACCGAGGAGCCTCATGTCCTATCGCGAAAAGAGCTACCACTCCCTGGATGACTTCCGATTCCGCGAGACCCCGACCTTCGACCACCTGAGCGACGCCATCGACGGCTTGATGGACGCGCTGTTTCTCGACGAGGTGAACCGCGACTATGGGCACCGCCGCACTCGCCACGGCAGCGACGAGGAATGCCTGTTCGACGAGGCGATGGAGCCCGAGTGGGCGTACTGAAGCAGAGCCCGAAGCGCCGAGCCGCGCCTCCCCCAGCGGCACCGCGGCCCCAGCGGGCGCGGGTCCGCCGGCTGCCCGGGGGCCGCCCGGTGATCCCCCACCGTCCCCCGCGAAATCCACCGCGCGATACCGACGCGGGCTCCGACTCGCCGGCCGAGTCCCGCAACCCACCCCGCGGAGCCGGGATCCTTCAGGGCACCAGGGTGGCGCAGCCCCCGGAGACCTCCGTCGCCAGGAAGGCCGCCGACTGGCGCCGGGCGAGCACGTCGTCGAACACCACGAAGTGGCCGTCGTGGCCCAATGAGGGCTGATACTGCACCACCACCGCGGTGGACTGCCCCGCCGGGCCCGCGTGGTTGCCGCACACCGGCGGGGACAGCGGAGTCACCTCCTGGTAAAGCTCCATGGCCTCATAGGGGTGGATGATCGGCCCCGCCGGAGCCAGGCCAGCTGCGCTGGCCAGCGCCCGCGCCGTGAGGTTCGGCGTGTAGGAGTCGGCCACGCCGTAGGTCAAAAAGACGTTGCGGGGCCCCACCTCTGGCCACGGGTCCCGCAGATACAGCGCGCCGTAAGCCAGCGGATCGGCTGGCTCGATGTAGGTCTGCAGCAGCGTGAGGACCGGGTGGAACTCGTCCAGCTCGCCGTAGTCCCCGTCGTTGAGCGCCAGCGCCAGCAGCGCCGGGATGTCGAACTCACTGTCTTTGCGCAGCAGCGTGAGCAGCAGGTGCGCCCCCGCCCCCGACAGCACGGTGGCGCGCAGCTCCGGCTCGAAGGGGACGAACAGCGCCCCGGTGATGGCTCCCTGGGAGTGCCCGAAAAAGAACAGGTGCTGGGAATCGAAGCGGATGGGCAGGCCGCTCACGGGCGCGGCGTCCACGTCCACCGCGTGCACCAGGCGGGCGAGCTGGAAGTTGTCGATGGCCTCCTGGCGGGAGTTGTCGCGCCCCGCGAGGGGGTTTTGGAAGTTGTAGAAACGCTCCTCCGGGGATCCAGTGTCCGTGCCGGCCCGCGGGCCGTGCATCACCCCGTCGATGGAGACCACGGCCATGGCCGCCAGAGGCTCGCCCTCGGTGTCCCTGACGTTGGACAGCCGCATGGCCACGCCGTTTTCCTGGAAGGTGAGGTAATCCCCCCCGGTGCCGTGGCGGTAGATCACCACGGGCCAGCCCGCCGCCGGCATGGGGGCGCTGGGCACCGAGAGCGCGACCCGTAGGAGCTCCTCACGCACCAACACGGGGTCCCCCGCCGCATCCCGCTCGATCTGTCCGCCGCTGTTGCGATAGGGGGGCTCCCCCTGCTGGAAGATGGGGGCCGGATAGGTGCCCTCGTACAGGTCGTAGCGGCTGGTGGAGTCCAGGTGGGTCAACTCCTGCAGCACGGGGGGCTCCAGCTCGCGGTGGATCACCTCCCGGGCCCGCCCGATGAGCGCGGCGGCCCGGTGGGTGGTGAACACGGTGGCGTTGACCACGGCGGCCGGATCGAGCCCCTGCTCGGCGAGGTAGTCTCGCAGGGGGGCGAACACGGCCCGGGCGGCCTCGAGCGCCGGGCCGCCGCCCCCCGACATGACGGCCGCGAAGTCCGCGTCCCGGCGAAAGGAGTGACCCGCGGGGGTGCGCACGCCATCGGTGATCACGGCCGCGTAGGTGGTGCCTTGCTGAAGCGGCACCCCGGGGAAGGGCAGCAGCGCCAGCCAGTTGGCGGGTAGAAACCGGCTGGCCTGACGTTCGAAGCGTAGCCAGAGCGGGACCCGCTCACCGTAGCGCGCAGAGTCGGGATCCACGTTGACCAGGTAGACCGACGCCCCGGGGTCGCGGGAGCCCTCCCCCTCCGCCGGCAAGGTGGCAGGATCCAGGGGCTCCGAAAAGGAAAAGAAAACGGCCCCCCCCAGGGCGAAGCCGTCGCTGTGCTCGGCGGCGACGGCCACCATCTTGTTGACCAGCACCTCCCCCTCGGGAAAGCCGGTGAGATCCAGCCCGCCATCGGGCCGCCGCCGCAGATCACAGGGATAGGGCTGCGCGAAAAAGTCCGCCTCCGCCAGGACCTTGAACCGGGCGATGGGGCCGGTGGGCGCTTTGTCCTCACTGCAGCCGAAAAGCAGCAAAACTGGCAGCATTGGCAGCAGTCGCAATCGCCGGCGCCGCGGGTCCGGCAGGCGCTGCAGCCGATTCTCGAAGGGGTTCCACATGGGCCGCATCATCCCCCGGACAGCGTCGATGACGCAAGCCCATGAGCGTGATATTGTTGCCGCCGCGAGTCCGTTGCTGCAGTCAGACGAGTCCGTTGCTGCAGTCAGACGAGTCCGTTGCTGCAGTCAGACGAGTCCGTTG
>CAYFWA010000007.1:0-11217 GCA_964346625.1 uncultured Myxococcales bacterium | reverse complement strand
CTGCAGCCAGGAACGGACGGCAGGATAAGGAAGGAGGCTCGAAATGGTCACCCTGGAGCGCTTCGTAGTTCCAGAGAATCTGCCACAAGCCCTGGCGCTCGTGGCCGAAGGGCGCGCGGCCTGCCGCGCCCTGGCAGGGGGAACCTCCCTCGTCTTTTTCCGCGGACGCGGGACCGCCGCCCTGGTGGACATCACGCGGCTCGGCCTCGACGAGACGCAGGTGGACGAGCAAGACCTGGTGCTGGGCGCCTGCGCCCGCCTGCAGCGGCTGGCCGACTCCCCCCTGCTGGCCGAGCCCGGCCTGCGCGCGCTGGCCGACGCCGCGGGCGTGGCCGGCCCCAAGGCCGTCCGCAACGCCGTTACCCTGGGCGGAAACGTGGTGGGATACAAGCGGTGGTCCGACACCCCCGCGGCGCTGCTCGTGCTGGGCGCGCGCGCCGACACGGAAGCGGCGGAGGCCTCGCCCCGCACCGTCACCATCGCCGAGTTGCTGTCGAAGCACCCCTCCGCCGTGCTCGCCACCGGCGAGCTGATCACCCGTTTCCGCCTGCCCCGGCCTCCGGAGCATACGGGCTCGGCTTATCTGAAGCTCGCGCGCACGCGGATCGACTACGCCCTCACCAGCGCGGCGGCCCGGCTCACCCTCGACGAGGCGGGCCGCTGCCTCGACGCAGCGCTGGCCATCGGCGCGGTGGAGCGGCTCCCGCGGCGCCTGGACTGGATCGGCGACGTCCTGCAGGGGCAGCGCCCCGAAGGCGACGTGCTCGAGGAGGTCAGCCGACGGGTGCGCCAGGAGGTGGAGCCCGCCGCCGACATGCGGGCGTCAGCCGACTACCTGGCCGAGATCACGGGCGTGGCCGCCGCCGACGCGTTGTCCCGGGCCGCCCGCCGCGCCCGGGGGGAGGATGGCAATGACTGAGTCCGCCGCCCATCATTCGAGGCGCGCCACGCTGTTGACCGTGGCGCTCACCGTCAACGGAGAGCCGCGCCGCCTCCACGCCGCCCCGGCCGACACCCTGCTCGATGTGCTGCGGCGCGCGGGCTACGTCAGCGTCAAGCGCGGCTGTGACGAGGGGGACTGCGGGAGCTGCTCGGTGCTCGTGGACGGGGTGCTCCAGCGCGCCTGCCTGCTGTACGCCGGCCAGGCCCAGGATCGCGCCGTCACCACGGTGGAGGCGCTGGGGACCGCCCGCCACCCCCACCCCATCCAGCAGGCCTTCGTGGACGCGGGCGCCGTCCAGTGCGGCTTTTGCACCCCGGGCATGGTGCTGGCCACCTACGCGCTGCTGCAGGACAACCCCGACCCCACCGAGGAGGAGATCCGGGACGCCCTGGACGGCAACCTCTGTCGGTGCACCGGATACGTGAAGATCTTCGACGCCGTGCGCCTGGCGGCCGCGCGGCTGCGCGACGGAGGTGGAGCATGAGCGACTCCAAGCGCTGGAACGTGGTCCACGAGCCCGTGGCCAAGGTAGACGCGCTGGCGCTGGCCACCGGCGCGCCGCTGTTTTGCGACGACGAGCCGCCCCGCGGCCTGCTCCACGGCGCCCTGAAGTGGTCGCCCCACGCCCACGCCCGCATCGTGGAGATCGACACCACCGCGGCCGAGGCCTTGCCGGGGGTGCACGCCGTGCTCACCCACGAAAACGTCCCCCGGGTGATGCGCACCACGGCCGGGCAAGGCTACCCGGAGCCCTCGCCGTACGACTTTACGACGTTCGACCGCAAGGTGCGCTACGTGGGCGACCGCGTGGCTGCCGTGGCCGCCGAGACCGCCGCCATCGCCCGCGAAGCCGTGGAGCGGATCCGCGTGGAGTACGAGGAGCTCCCCCCGCTGCTGGACCCGCGAGAGGCCCTGCAGGAGGGCGCGCCGGTGATCCACGACGAGGACGACGCGCGGATGATCATCGTCGCCCCCTACGAGCCCCAGCGCAACCTCGCGGCCCACGCCAAGGTGGCTGTGGGGGACGTGGCCGCCGCGCTCGAGGGCGCCGCCCATCGCGTCAGCGCGGAGTACGAGGCCCACTACGCCCAGCACTGCCCCATCGAGCCCCACGTGGTGATTGCCTGGCTCGACGGCTACGGCCGGCTGATGCTGCGGACTTCCACCCAGGTGCCCTTCCACGCCCGCCGGATCGCTGCTCAGGCCTGTGAGCTTCCCGTGCGGGACGTGCGCGTGATCAAGCCCCGCATCGGGGGGGGCTTCGGCGCCAAGCAGGAGGTGTTGCTCGAGGACGTGGCGGGCCTGCTGGCCCTACGTACGGGCAAGCCGGTGAAGCTCGAGTACACCCGCGCCGAGGAGTTCGTCTCTTCTCGCACCCGCCACCCCGCCCTGGTGCGCATCGACCTGGGCGCCAACGCCGAGGGGGGCCTGGACGCCATCGACATGCACGTGTTGCTCAACACGGGGGCCTACGGCACCCACGCCCTGACGGTGGGATGCAACTGCGGCTCCAAGGTGCTGCCGCTGTATCACTGCTCCAACGTCGGGTTCGAGCTCGACGCGGTGTACACCAACTTGCCGGTGGGCGGCGCCTACCGGGGCTACGGGGCCACCCAGGCGGCCTTCGCCCTGGAGTCGGCCCTCGATGAGCTGGCTGCGAAGCTGGAGCTGGATCCGCTGGAGTTGCGCCGACGCAACCACATCGGCCCGGGAGACTCCTCGCCCATCTTCAAGGCGCTGGGGGAGGGCACCGAAGGCGTGGAGCAATCCATCGGCTCCTGCGGCCTGGCGGCGTGTCTCGACCGCGGGGCCGAGGCCATCGGCTGGCGGGAAAAGCGCGAGCGCCACGACGAGGGTCGCTTCCGCCGCGGCGTCGGCATGTGCACCCTGATGCAGGGCTCGTCCATTCCCCAGGTGGACATGGGGGCGGCGAGCCTGAAGATGAACGACGACGGCTCGTTCAACCTCCTGGTGGGCGCCACGGATCTCGGCACCGGCTCGGACACGGTGCTCGCTCAGATCGCCGCCGAGGTGCTGGGGGTCTCCACCGACGCGATGGTGGTGCTCTCCTCGGATACGGACATCACGCCCTTCGACGTCGGCGCCTACGCCTCCTCCACCACCTACCTGTCGGGCATGGCCGTGAAGAAGGCGGCCGCCGGCGTGCGGCGCCAGATCCTGGAGGTGGCCGCGCGCAAGCTGGGCCAGCCGCCCGAGCAGCTTCGGGTGGCTCAGGGCGTCGTGCGCGGCCCCGACGGCGCAGAGATCACCTTCGCCGAGGTGGCCCTCGACAGCCTCTACGCCGAGCAGCAGCACCAGATCCAATCCTCGGCCTCCCACATCACGGAGCAGTCCCCCCCGCCGTTTTCGGCGCACTTCGCCGAGGTGGAGGTGGACACCGCCACGGGGTTCGTGAAGGTGCTCAAGTACGTCTCGGCGGTGGACTGCGGCACCGCCATCAACCCACAGCTAGCCGAGGGCCAGGTCGAGGGCGCGACCCTCAACGGCATCTGCTACGCGCTCACCGAGGAGTATCTGTTTTCCAAGCGCGGCAAGATGCGCAACCCCTCGTTCAAGCACTACAAGATCTTCGGCCCCGCGGATCTGCCGGAGCTGGTGACGATCCTGGTGCCCACCTACGAGCCCAGCGGGCCCTATGGAGCCAAGAGCGTCTCCGAGATCTGCATCAACGGTCCCCTCCCGGCCCTCGCCAACGCCATCTACCACGCCACCGGCGTCCGACTTCGTCAGGGCCCCTTCACTCCCGAGAAGGTGCGAGCCGGCTTGCGCGGGTAGCGCTCCGATCGGCACCCCTCTGGGGAAATCCTGGCCATCTCTCAGCGAACCGATCAAGATCCAGCGCTGGACCCCTGGCCCGAAGAGGTGCTCCCGATGTTCGATCTCGAAGGCACTCTGCGCAAACAGCTCCGCGACGCGATGACGTCGAAACAGACCCTCATCTTTCCCGAGGGCGACGACCCCCGCGTGCTGAGCGCGGCCTCGAAGCTGATCAAGTTCGCCAACATCGTGCTGCTAGGGGACCCCGAGCGCGCCGAGCAGCGCCTGCGCGACGGCGAGGCGAGCCTCGAGTGCTCCCGACGACGATTCTTCACCATGGTGCGTTGGGTGGACGCCGCCACCGACCCCCTGGGCGGGCGCCTGGCGGCGCGGTTGCACGAGGTGTCGCAGGGCAAGAAATGGGCGGTCTCTCCGGCCAAGGCCGCAGAGCTGATCCGGGATCCGGTCTACTTTTCCATCATGGCCGTGCGCGAAGGGTACGCCGACGCGGTGCTCGGAGGGCTGACCCACTCGTCGCGCGCCTTTTTCACCCCGTGCCTGCGCCTGCTGGAAAAAGACGGCACCGTCTACGAGATGGCGGTGTTCGCCCTGCCCGACAGCCACCCGGAGGGGATCTTCGATCGCAACCTGGTGATGTTCGGCGACGTGGCCCTCAACCCCGTGCCGACCCCCGAGGCCCTGGCCGACATTGCGGTGGGAGCCTGCCGCACCATGCGGGATCTCATCCCGCCGAGCGCCCTGCCCGAGATCAACGGAGCCCTGCTGTCCTACTCCACCCGGGGGTCGGGCCAGGGGCCCTCGGTGCAGCGCATCCGCGAGGCCGAGCCCCTCATCGCGCGCCGGCTCGAGGCCCTGCGGGAGACCCACGCCACCTACGAGAGCATCAACATCGTCGCCGAGATGCAGATCAGCGTGGCGGTCTCCGAGGCGGCCGCCCGCACCAAGCTCAAGACCGAGTACGAGGCCCTGCCGGGGGCCGGCCGCGCCAACGTGCTCATCGTCCCCAACCTGGACGTGGGCAACCTGCTTTACCACATCTACTCCACACGCTACCCGGATTCGCGCGCCATCCTGATCATCGGCGGGCTGCGCGACCAGGCGCTGGATTTCTCGCGCTCCAGCTCGCCGGACGAGGTGGCCCGGGGCGCCAAGGCGCTGCTTTTGCGCCGGTTCAAGTCGGATCGGTACGCGCGCACGCCCAACGACTACTGGTTCCCCCGCTACCGCATCCTCACCATCAACCCGGGCTCCACCTCCACCAAGGTGGCGCTGTACGAAGGCGAGGACCTGCTCGCGCGCAGGGACCTCACCCACTCGCGCGAGGAGCTCGACGCCGCGCCCGCGATCATCGACCAGCTCCCGATGCGAAGGCAGATGGTGGCGTCTTTCCTGGCCGAGAACATGATGGACAGCGCCGACCTGCACGCCGTGGTGGGACGCGGCGGGCTGCTGCGCCCCATCGAGAGCGGTACCTACGAGGTGGACGATCGGGTGGTGGCGGACCTGCAGCAGGGCGTCTCCGGGGAGCACCCCTCGAACCTGGGAGGGCTCCTCGCCCGGGAGCTGGCCCGCCCGGCGGGGTTGCCCGCCTTCATCGTGGACCCGCCGGTGGTGGACGAGCTGGACGACGCCGCCCGCATCACCGGGCTGCAGGAGTGCACCCAGGAGGCCGCCTGGCACGCCCTGAGCCAGAAGGCCGCCGCCAAGCACTTCGCCGAGTCGCGCAACCGCGAATACGAGGACCTCAACCTGATCGTGGCTCACCTCGGCGGCGGCATCAGCGTGGGCTCGCATCGCAAGGGGCGCTGCGTCAAGGTGAAAAACGCCCTGTACGACGGCCCCATGAGCCCCAACCGAGCCGGGACGCTGCCGGGCGGAGACCTCATCGAGCTCTGCTACTCCGGCCTGTCTCGCGAGGAGCTCACCGCCAAGCTGGTCAAGTGGGGCGGGCTGCTTTCCTACCTCGGCACCGACGACCTGCGGGAGGTCTCCCACCGGATGGAGCAGGGAGACCGCCAGGCGCGGCTGGTCTTCGATGCCCTGTGCGAGCAAATCGCCGCCGAGATCGCCTCCCACGTCCCCAAGTTCCGCGGCGAGCGGGTGCACCGCATCGTGCTCACGGGCGGCATGTGCCACTTTCGCCCCCTGCGCCGCCGGCTCAAGCAGGACCTGCGGCCCCTGGGGATCAAGGTCACCTTCTACCCCGGGGAGCGGGAGATGGAGGCCCTGCGCGACGGCGCCCTGCGGGTGCTGCGCGGCACGGAGCAGGCCAAGGCCTACTCCCCTTTGCGCGATCAGCTCTGACTCGAGTCTGACTCGACGCGCAACGGATCCTGGAGGCCGGGGGACACGTCTTGACCAATGGGCGCGTGTCGTCTATTCGTAGGCTCCATCATCCATGGGGTCACCCCCGATCCAATCCGCTAACCCGCGCCCCCGGAGTACCATGGCGAACAACGATCCGGCAGAGCAGACCGCCCCACCAGCCGCGACGAGCCAGGGAGGCGGACCCGGCAAGACGCTCAAGGACTCTGCGCTGATCCGCTGGACGGTGCTGATCATCATCAGCTTACTGTTCTTCGCTACCTACTGGTTCCAGGACGTCTTTTCGCCGCTGGCGGGCCTGATGGAGAGCCAGCTTGGCATCAAGCCCGACCAGTTCGGGGTGGTGGTCAGCGCCACCACCTGGGCCAACTGTTTGGGCATGATCCTGGTGGGCGGCTTCATCCTCGACAAGTGGGGCATCCGCATCTCCGGGTTTTTGTTCGGGCTGCTGGTCACCCTCGGCGGCGCGCTGACCACCCTGGGCGCCAGCGACGTGCTGGTCACCGATCCCGCGCACAAGCTGTGGCTCATGGCGGCCGGGCGCATCGTGTTCGGCATCGGGCTGGAGATCACCTGCGTCATCGTCTCGCGCACCGTGGTCAAGTGGTTCAAGGGCAAGGAGATGGCCCTGGCCATGGCCATCAACGTGGGCTTTGGCCGGCTCGGCTCCTTTTTCGCCGTCTCCTTCTCCCTGGACATCGCCGATCGCGCCGTGGTGCCGGCCCTGGGCTTCGCCGCCTCGCTCATCGGCGCGGCCTTCATCCTGATCCTGGTCTACTTCATCTTCGACAAGAAGCTCGACAACCAGCTCAAGCGCGAGGAGTCGGTGGACGAGGACGAAAAGTTCCACTTCACCGACTTTCTCCAGCTCCTCAAAAACCCGACCTTCATCTGGATCGCGCTGCTGTGCGTCACCTACTACTCGGCGGTGTTCCCCTTCATCGGCGCCTACGGCCCGAGCATCCTGCACCACAACTTCGGCTTTTCCATGGCGGACCTGCCCAAGAACTGGTCGAGCCTCTCGCTGGGGACCCAGGCCGAGTTCTACCTGACCAACGGCCCCAAGATCACCGGGCTGATCCCCCTGGGCTCCATCGTCTTCACGCCCATCTTCGGCTCCCTGGTGGACCGCCGGGGCAAGGCCGCCTCCATGATGCTCATCGGCTCGGTGCTGCTCATCTTCTCCCACGTCACGCTCACCTTCTCCAATACCCGCGCCCTGGCCTACCCCGCGCTTTTCAGCCTGGGGGTGGCCTTCTCCCTGGTGCCCGCGGCCATGTGGCCCTCGGTGGCCAAGATCGTGAAGGAGAATCGCCTGGGCACGGCCTACGCGAGCATGTTCACCGTGCAGAACTGGGGACTGGCGCTGTTTTACTGGCTCCCTGGCCTCATCGTCACCCTGACCAACGAGGGCGGGAAGACCGCGCAAGGGGAGCGCGATTACACCTGGGCCACCCTGCCGTTCATCCTGCTCGGCCTGGTGTCCATCCTGCTAGCCGTCAAGCTCATGGCGTCCAACCGGAAGCACAATCTCGCGCTGCAGGAGCCCTTCGGCAAATAGGGCCCCGTTCGGCCGCCCCCGTCTTGCGCTCACCCCGAGCGAGGCCCATGATATAGCCTACCCGACGTACGGTCCGGGACGGGACGCTGCCTAGCTGATGGAAGCGCCGCGCCTGTGCTCTGACCGCCACGGCACGAACGCTACGTCCATGACCGGTTTTGTATTCGCGCTGGCCGCCGGCCGGCTCTGGTGGCTTGGCCTCGCCCTGCTCCTCGTGGCCCTCGGCCCCGCGGTCTACGCCGTGGCGCGGCGGCGGCAGGTGGTGCTGTCCACCCTCGACGGGTTCGTGCTCGCCGCGGTGGGCGTGCTGGTGGTGGTGCACATCCTGCCCGAGGGCATCGCCACGGGCGGCTGGCCCGCGGTGCTCGCCGCGGTGTTGGGCCTGGCCGCTCCCCTGCTGATGGAGCACTTCGCCGGGCACGCCCACGAGCGGGCCCACGGTCTGGTGCAGTGGCTCGCCGTGGCGGGCCTGCTGCTGCACGCCGCGGTGGACGGGATGGCCCTGGCGGGCGGCGCGGATCGCGTGGGCAGCGGCAAGCTGGCCCAAGCGGTGCTACTGCATCGCCTGCCGGTGGGTATCGCCCTGTGGTGGATGTTCCGCCCCACCCGCGGGGTGGCCGTGGCCACGGGGGTGCTCGCCGCCGTCGGCCTGGCGACCCTGGCCGGCTTCTTTTTGTCCGAGCCGCTCACCGCGCCGCTGGAGGGCAGCCAGGTGGCCGTGTTCCAGGCCTTCGTGGCCGGGTCCCTGCTGCACGTGCTCGTGCACCGCTACAGCGACGGCCAGGGAACCTCGGGCTGGAAGCTCGCCGAGACCGGCGGCGCGCTGGCGGGCCTGGCGCTGGTGCTCGGCCCCGCCTTGCTGGGGGCGGGCCCCGGACACGCCCACGGTCACGGCCACGGACCCGAGGTGGTGCTCGGACCCTACGGTCGGCGCTTTGTGGCCCTCGCCCTGGAGACCGCCCCCGCGCTCTTTCTGGGGTACCTGCTGGCCGGCGTGATCAAGGAGCTTTTGCCCGAATCCTCCTTGAACTGGATGCGCAAGGGGCCAGCGCCCGTGCAGGCGGCCCGCGGGATGCTGTTCGGCATCCCCCTGCCCATCTGCTCCTGCGGCATCGTGCCGCTGTATCAGGGCCTGGTGCAGCGCGGGGTGCCGGCCACCGCGGCCATGGCGTTCCTGGTGGCCACGCCCGAGATCGGCGTGGAATCCGTGCTGCTTTCCATTTCGCTGCTCGGCGGAGAGCTCACGGTGGTGCGCCTGGTGGCCGCCGCGCTGGTGGCGCTGCTCGCGGGCTGGGTGGTGGGCCGCACCGTGAAGGTCACCGCCTCCCCCTTCGCCATGGCCATGGCCGGCAAGGCGCCAGCGGCGCCCTCGTGGGGCAAGCGGCTCTGGACCGCCTTGCGCTACGGCTTCGTGGACGTGGTGGAGGACACCGCGCCCTGGATCCTCGTGGGCGTGGCCATCGCGGCGGCGCTGGATCCGGCCTACCTGGCGCCGTGGGTGGCGCGCCTGCCCCCTGGCCTCGACGTGTTGCTGTTCGCCCTGCTCGGCATCCCGGTCTACGTCTGCGCCTCGGCCGCCACGCCCCTGGCGGCGGCCTTCATCCTCATCGGCGTCTCCCCTGGGGCCGCGCTGGCCTTCCTGCTGTCGGGTCCGGCCACCAACGTCACCACCTTCGGGGTGCTGTCCGGGCTCCACGGACGGCGCACCTCCCTGCTGTTCGGCGGGTTCATCCTGCTGCTCACGGTGGGGCTCGGGCTGTTCATCAACCTCACCGTGGGCTCGGTGACGGTGCCCATCGCGAAGCTGCCGGGACCGGAGCAGGCCGCCTGGTGGGCCTGGGCGGCCCTGGCGTTGGTGCTGCTCGCCTTTGGGCGGGCGCTCTTGCGCATGGGCCCCCGCGCCTTCGTGGGGATGATCCTCGCCTTCGGGCGCACCTCCCACCGCGACGACGGTTGACGGCTTTCGCTCCCACCGCGACGACGGTTGACGGCTTTCGCCCCCCCGCGCCTACTTCGCCTTGTCCTCGCTGTATTTGGCCCGGATGGCCAGAATCACGTCGTGAATCTGCTCGAAGGCCTCCACCACGGCGGGGTCGAATTGCGTCCCTGCGCAATCGCGCAGCTCCTGCAACACCCGCTCCTCGGGCCAGGGCTCCTTGTAGGATCGCCGCGAGCACAGGGCGTCGTAGACGTCGGCCAGGCTCACGATGCGCGCTGACAAGGGAATCTGCTCCCCCTGCAGCGGCTCCCCCATGCGCGCCTCTTCGGACAGGATGTCGGCGACCCGGCCCGGATAGCCCGGCCCACGGAACCGCTCGTGATGGGAGATGGCGATGTCGTAGCACATCCGGTCCAGATCGGAGGTGGCGTGCTGAAACAGCCGCGCCCCGTAGACGGTGTGCCACTTCATGATGTTGAACTCTTCATCGGTGAGCCGGGCGGGCTTTTTCAAGATGGTGTCGGAGATGCCCACCTTGCCCACGTCGTGGAGCATGGCGGCGAGCCGCAGGGTGTCGGAGGTGCGCTGGAGCTTTTTGGTGTCCACCCCGCGATTGAGGGCCCAGCGGTTGTAGACCTCCGCCGAGTAGGCCCCCACGCGCTGGACGTGCGCCCCGGTCTCCGTGGGGTCGCGCAGCTCCGCCATCTTCATCATCCGCAGCACGAGCTCGCGGTTCATGATCCCCCGCTCGATGGCCACGGCGGCGTTGTTGGCCAGCAGCGGGATGTAGGCCTGGGAGGCCCCGGAAAAGGGGATGGAACGCCCCCGAGGGTCCTTGGCGTTGATGATCTGCATCACCCCCACGAGCTTGTCGTTCATGCTCAAAAGCGGGATGGTGAGGATGGACGTGGTGCGGTACCCCATCTTCTCATCGAAGGAGGGGTTGAAGGCGTAGGGGAGCGTCGGATCGAGGGTGTAGGCGTCGTCGATGACGAGGGTCTTCTTGGCGCGGGCGGCGAACCCGACGATGGAGGCGTCGTCGATGGGCACGGTAAAATCCGCGTAGGTGGCCGCCGAGGGCGTGTCCGCCGAGTACAGGGTGTCGTTGTGCACGTAGCTGAAGCGCAGATCGCCATCCTCCACCAAAAAGATCGAGCCGGCGTCGGCGCGCGTGAGCTCGCGGGCCTTGAGCAGGATCCGATCGAGGATAGTGTCCACGTGCTTGAGGTGATTGAGCTCCCCGATGAAGGCGAGAATCTCCGAGGCCATGTCGCGCGTGAGGTGTCCGTTTTCCGTCATGATCAGTCGAGCCCCGCTCCGCTTCGTTGGTCACCCGGCGGGCGCACCTGCCCGCGGCCCGGTTGTCAGGGAATCATACGGCATTCGCTTGTGCTCAACAACGCAATCACAATACCCCCATGACCCTCGACGAGATCATCGAAGATCTGGAGCTCCTCGAAGACGACCTGGAGCGATACCGCTACGTCATCGAGCTGGGCCGCGAGCTTCCGGCGCTGCCCCCCGCCGCGCGCACCGAGGAGGCCCTAGAGCACCGAACAGTTTGAAAGACGGCTGCAATCGCGCAGTTGCGGCATCTCGCGGCTTAGGGAGCGGGTCAAAATAAACTCTGCACTCGGGACGCCGATCCAT
>CAYFWA010000006.1:13362-29170 GCA_964346625.1 uncultured Myxococcales bacterium | reverse complement strand
GGTGCGGCGTCGTTGGTGCGGCGTCGTTGGTGCGGCGTCGTTGGTGCGGCGTCGTTGGTGCGGCGTCGTCGGTGCGGCGTCGTCGGTGCGGCGTCGTCGGTGCGGATGCCGCCTCAGGAGCGGATCTTCTCCACCACCTTGGCGCGATCCACGGTGGAGATGGAGGCGACCTGCTCGGGCGGAGAGTCCAGGCACAGCGCGAGGAGCTGGTTGAGGTCGAACACCGGGATCGAGTACTCGTGCTCGTCGGTGGACAGGGTCTTTTGCTGGTTGTCCATCCACATCAGGCACGTGATGCAGGAGACCACGATGAAGTCGGCCTGCGTCTCCCGCTCGATGGCGTCGAGCTTGGCCTTCAAAAAACCCGTGGAGGCGCCGGCGTCGGCCTTGTGAAAGCCGCCCGCTCCGCCGCAGCACTGGTACTCCAGGCTGAAATGATCCACGGTAGCGCCCAGCGCCTCGAGCAGCTCGGCCATGACCTTGGGTCGCCCGCGGGCCGGCTCGAAGCCCACCACGCCGCTCGGGTAGAGGGTGTGGCAGGGATACTGGATCACGCCGTGCAGCCCCTCCAGGCTGCGCGCGAGGCGCTTGTTGATCTCTGTGGTCCCCACCTCGTGGTACAGGATGTCGGTGATGTGGCGGGGGCGCGCCTTGCCCTCGTAGCGGCGGCCGGCCACCTTGAGCAGCTCGTTGGCCCGCTCGCGCCGCTTCTCGTCCTCGAGCAGGTGGCTGCCCATGGTCAGGGAGCTGTAGCAGGACCCGCACTGGATGGCGAGGTCCACGCCCTTCTCCTCGGCCAGCGAGAGGTTCCAGGCGTTCACCGCGAGCTGGGCGTCCTCCTCGGACGAGGGGAACGTCCCGAAGGCGGGGCAGCAGACGTAGCCTTCCAGATCCACCAGATCCACGCCCAGCTTGGGCATGCTCTGGCGGATGGCCTGCTCTACGTCGGGACGGTGGGCGGGGGTGTTGCAGCCCATGAAGAGTCCGTATTTCATCGTACTCAGCCCTTGAACATATAATCGTTGTTGCTCACCACCTGCGTGGCCATGAGCATGTCCTGGAATTTCTTCTGCATCTCGGGATACTTCTCGATGGTGCACATCTCGACCAGCCCCACCTTCTCGCGGGCGGTGACCGACTTGGCCACCGGCTGGGTGTAGCCCTCCTTGTAGAGCTCCACGAGCACCGGCGGCAGCCGGGTCTCGTCGTTTTTCACCTGCCACCGCTTGATGGCAAGCCCGAGCTCGAAGGGCCGGACGTCCATGGGGCAGACCTCCTCACAGCGTGAGCAGGTGACGCAGCTCCAGGGCGTGTCCTCGTCCAGTAGCTCGTCCTCCAACCCGTAGAGCACCATTCGCGCGAGCCTGCGGATCAGCAGCGGCGGGTCGGCGTTGGAGGCCGGGCACACCGAGATGCAGCTACCACACTGCATGCAGCGGCGGACGTCGTCGCTTTCGAAGATCTCGTGCCAAAGATCCGGGATGACTTCCACCTGGTCGTAGTCAATCATTGTTTCGCCTTCCTCCGGTTTCGCCGGCTCGTTTACGGGGTCGCCGCGGTGTCGCTGAGCACCGCGTCCAACACCGCCATGGTTTGTCGTTCACTGTGTCCCGGCAGCTCGGCGGCGCTGTTGGGGCAAGCCACGGCGCACAGACCGCAGGCCTGACAGGCGGCCGCGTCCACCAGGATCCGGTGGTCCTCCGGATCGAGGGACCGCGCTTCGAAGGGGCAAATCCGGATGCAGGTCTCGCAGCGCGAGCAGATGGCGTCGTGTACCACCGACACCACCCGGGCCGAGGTGACGGTGGGCTGGGAGAGGTGAGTGAAGGCCCGCTGCGCCGCCGCTTCGGCCATGGCGATGGACTCGGCGATGTTGCGCGGGGAGTGCGCGGCGCCCGCCACGTACATCCCGGCCTTGAGGAAGTCCACCGGGCGCCACTTGTAGTCGGCCTCCTGGAAGAAGCCGTCGGCGTTGAGCGGCAGGTCCAGGGTCTCGGCCAGATTCTGGTGTACGCTCGCGGCTTCGAAGCCGGTGCTCAGGGCCACCAGGTCGGCCTTCATCTTCACTTCGTCGAGCAGCACGGGGTCATAGAATTGCAGGGTCGGCGCCCCTTCGTCCAGGGTTACTTGCGGCGGCCGCTCGGGCGAGTAGGGCACGAAGAGCACCCCCTGCTCGCGGGCCCGGGTGTAGTAGGGCTCCAGCGCGCCGTAGGCCATTACGTCACGATACAGCACCACGATCCGGACGTCGGGGTTGGCTTCCTTGATCCGGGCGGCGTTCTTGAGCGCCGAGGCGCAGCAGATCCGGCTGCAGTACTCGTGGGCGCCGGGTTCTCGGGATCCCACGCACTGGATCATGAACACCCGGCCGAGCTGGGCGGGGTCGAGGGTGCCGGTGGCCAGCCGCTCCTCGAGCTCGTGCTGGGTGAGCACCTGCTCGGACTCGCCGTGTTGATGCAGCGTGGTCTGCGCCCGCTCGGCGCCGGTGGCCACGATGGTCACGCCGTGCCAGACCACGGTGGACTGGTCCTTGCCGTTTTCCCGGGTGACGCGGCTGCGGAAACGCCCGAGGCTTCCCTGGTGATCGGTGATCCGGCTGTTGAGGTGCACCGTCACGCGGTCGTGGGTGGCCACCCGCTCGGCCAGGTCCCGCACCAGGGCCTGGGGGTCCAGGCCATCGACGGTGTAGTGCAGCTCCCGCGCCAGCCCGCCCAGGCGCTCGCCCTTTTCCACCAAATGCACGTCCAGGCCGCGGTCGGCCAAAGAGAGGGCGGCGCGCATGCCCGCCACGCCGCCGCCCACCACCAGGCCCACGGCCACCATCTCGCTTTCCACGGCTTGGAGGACGTCGCTCGCCTTGAGGCGCTCCACGGCGGCGCCCAGGGCGCGGGCCGCGCGCCGGGGGAGCTCCGCCGTGGCGTCCTCCCGGGCGGCTGTCTGGATGAGAGTGCGCAGGTCCGCCACGTCGGTGAGGGCGGGGTTGAACCCGGCGGCGCGGGCCGTGTCGTGCAGCAGCCGCTTGTGCACGTAGGGGAAGCAGGCCCCGAGCAGCACGCGGTTGTAGTCGGCGTCGGCGAGCTGCTGCCGGAGGCGCTCGAGGCCGTCGTCGTGGCACAGCCCCTCGATGATCCGGACGTCGGTCACGCCGGGGTGCGCGGCCACGGCGTCGCGCATGGCCTCCAGGTCCACGCCCTCGGGCAGCGCGCCGGCGTTGCAGCGACAGAGCAGCACCCCCACGCGGGCGGCCTCGCGGGCGACGTCGCGTTCCGGAGGCGGGGCGGGGGCGGGGACGAAAGCCTTCCCCCGCTCGTGCATCCAGCGCGAGGCCTCGCTGGCGGCGGCGCTGCCGCTGGTGAGCGCCTCGCTGATGTCGGTGAGGCCGGAAAACGAGCCGCACAAAAAGACCCCGTCCCTGGGGCCCTGTACGCGATCCACTCCGTCCACGGGGAAAAAGCCCGTCGGGGTGGTCTCGATGCCCAGCAGCTCCGCCAGCTTGGTGTGGGCGGTGTGGGGCGCCTGCCCCACCGAGAGCACCACCAGGTCGAAGGTCTCCGTGGTGAAGGCCTCCGCGGCGTCGTCCCAGAAGCGCAGGGTGATGTCGCCGCTTTCCTCCGGGATGACCTCGTGGTTTCGGCAGCGGCGCAGCTTCACGCCGTGGTCCTGCTCGGCGCTGCGCTGGTAGCGGTAGAAGTCCTTGCCGAAGGCCCGCAGATCCATGTACAGGATGGAGGTCTCCACGCCCTCGCCCCCCTTCTCGTGGGCGAGCACGGCCTCCTTGAGGGCGAACATGCAGCAGATGGACGAGCAGAAGTCCTTGCCCTCGGCCTTGTTGCGGGAGCCCACGCACTGGAGCCAGGCGATGCGCTTGGCGGCCTTGCCGTCCGAGGGACGGGCGATGGTGCCCTCATAGGTGCCGGTGCCGCTGAGCAGTCGCTCGAACTCGAGAGAGGTCACCACGTTGGGGCTGGAGGCGTAGGCGGGCAGGTTCGCGGGATCGTACAGGCCGCTGCCCGCGGCGAAGATCAGGGCGTCCACGGCCTCTTGCCGCTCGGTGGGCTCGGCGTCGAGGTGGATGGCGTCGGTGGGGCACACCTCGAGGCACTTGCCGCAGCGATCGCAGGCCTGCATGTCCACCACCCAGTTGTTGGCGAGGTTGTGCGGCACCGGCTGGAAGATCGCCTTGCGGTGGGTGAGCCCCTGGTTGAACTCGTCGGGGACCTCGATGGGACACACCTCGGCGCAGCGCCCGGTGCCGATGCAGGCGTCGGGGTCCACGTAGCGCGGGTGCTGTCGCAGGGTCACCTCGTAGCTGCCGGGCTCGCCCTCGAGGGCGGTGACCTCGGTGAAGGGGAGGATCTCGATGCGGTCGTGAAAGAGGCTTCTGCGCATGCAGTGCTCGGTGGCGTGCTCGCGCCCCACCAGCGGTAGCATCTTGCACATGCCGCAGTGGTCGTCGGGGAACTGGTAGTCCAGCTTCGCGAGGATGCCACCGATGGCCGGCGAGGCGTCGGTCAACAGCACGCGGTAGCCCGACTCGGCCAGATCCAGCGCAGAGCGGATGCCCGCCACGCCCGCGCCCACCACCAGGGCGGTACCGGTGTCCATGTTTTCTGACTGTTGCGCCATGGGAGCTCCCTGTTACTTCTTCTACTTCTTCTGGCCGGTCACGTCGTCGAGCTCCTCGGCGTAGAACACCGCGAGCGGCTGCTCCTCTTCGAGGCTGCGGCCCGGCTGGTAGGCGAAGCGGTCCTGGGTCCGCTGCGCCGTGCTCCAGAACAGCTCCATCACCGGGATGTCGTTGGGGCAGGCCGAGCTGCACTGACCACAGCCGACGCAGAGCGCGCTCATGTGGAGCATCCGCGTGAGGTGGAACATCACCGTGTCGGTGGGCATCTTGATCTGCCCCCACTTTTGCGACCAGGCCAGATACTTGTCGCTGTCGTGGCGGAAGGTGTCGGTGAGAAACACGCACTCGCGGCAGTAGCACACGGGGCAGGCCACGCGGCAGTTGTAGCAGTTGATGCAGCCCGCCACCGTCTCCGCCAGGCCCCCGAGATCCGCGGTCCGCTGCTCGAAGTCCGCGAAGTGGGCCTCCTTCTGCTCGCCGCGCGTCTGCTCCAGCGCCTGCACGGCCTTTTCGCGAGCGGCGGGCGCCTCCCCCGGCGTCAGCCCCGACGCGGCGGCCACCGCGTCGCCCTTGTCCGTGAGGGCCTCCAGGTAGATGGCCCGATCCACGTCCGCGCCCACCAGGCACAGGCGCAGATCCACGGCCTCGGGCACGGGCTGCGTGCACACGCGACAGGCGGTGGTGACGTCGAAGTCTGGTTGGGCGGTCTGCCCCTTGGCCGCGTTTTTCAGGAAGCCGGCGGTGTCGAAGCCGTCCTCGGCGTTCGCCAGGGACCGGTAGTCCAGGTTCTCGTAGCGTCCGAAGCAGTCCGCTCCAATCAGGATCAAATCCCCCACGGTGCCCTGCTTGAGCTTCACGAGCTCCAAAAACGCCCGCACCTCGCAGCTCCGCATGACCACGGCCACGGGACGCCCGGTCTCCTGGTGGGTGAGGTTGGCGGTGAGCCGGGCGGCGTTCTGCAAGGCCACGGGCGCGAAGGGGTCGATGTCGGTGAGGCGCTCGGGGTCGCTGATCAGCGTCTGCGCCACCACGTTGCCGTGGGGTTGGCGGGTGGGCACCATGACGGACTGCACCGCCTGCTCCTCGAGCAGCTTGCCCAGCAGGCCCGCGAGGGCGGGGTTCAAGCCCGCCGAGGTGTCGATGGTATAGAACGTGCTCATCGCTGTCTCCTTGCGATTAACCGAGGCGCTGCTGGAGCACCGGGCTGGGTCCCAGGTCACGGAGCTTGGCGGTGAACTCCTCGATGACCTCGGCGAACATGTTGCCCTCGGAGGCGGCGACCCACCGCAGCCAGAGCCGATCCTTGGGGATCCCGTAGCGTCCGAGGACCTCGTGGCTCAGGGCCACCCGCCGCCGGGCCTTGAGGTTGCCGTTGATGTAGTGGCAATCCCCCGGCCAGCAGCCGCCGATGAACACTCCGTCGGCGCCCTCGAGAAAAGCCTTCAACACGTATTTCGGATCCACCATGCCGCTGCACATCATCCGGATGATCTTCACGTTCGCCGGATACTGCAGCCGCGAGGTGCCGGCCAGATCGGCGGCGGTGAAGGTGCACCAGTTGCACAGGAACGCGACGATGGTGGGTTCGTGGGAGTTCGACATCGGAGGTCCTCCTAACCGAGCAAGCCGTCGATCTCGGCGAATATCTGTTGGTCGGTGAAGTGTCGTACCTTCGCGGCGCCGCTCGGGCAGTGGCCGGCGCAGCTCCCGCAGCCCTGGCACAGGGCCTCGTTGACCACGGAGATCGCCCGGCGCTCGTCATACTCGATGGCCGTGTAGGGGCACAGCCCGATGCAGACCTGACATCCCACGCAGATGTCGGGGTCGATGCTCGAGATCATGGGGGAGATGGAGACCTCCCCCGCGCTGGTGAGCGCCAGCGCCTCGGCGGTGGCCGCCTTGGCCTGGGCCACGGTGTCGGGGATGTCCTTGGGGCCCTGGCAGGCGCCCGCCAGGTACACCCCCCGCGAGGGCGTGGAGACCGGCTCCAGCTTGGGGTGCTCCTCCAGGAAGAAGCCCTCGGTGCCGGTGCTGATGCCGAAGGTGCGGGCCACCGCCTCGGTGTCGGAGCGGGGCTCCATGGCGGTGCACAGGATCACCATCTCCACGGGCACCCGCAGCATGGTGTTGGTGAGGGTGTCCTCGGCCACCACCACCAGCTTGCCCTCTTCCTCCTCGGTGAGGGCCTGGTCCGTGACGCGGGCCGCCTTGCCGCGGATCATGCGGACGCCCTCGGCCTGGACGCGGTTGTAGAACTCCTCGTAGCCCTTACCGAAGCAGCGCATGTCGATGTAGAAGTTGAAGACCTGCGTCTGCTCACCGCACTTGTCCTTGAGCAGGTGGGCATACTTCAGCGCGTACATGCAGCAGGTGCGCGAGCAGTACTCGTGGTGGTTCTTGTCGCGGCTCCCGATGCAGTGCAGGATCGCGGCGCTCTCGGGGGGCCGGGTGTAGCGGAAACGGTCCTCGGCGTCCCGCAGCAGGAGCTTGCCGGAGGTGGGGCCGGTGGCGTTGGACAGCCGCTCGAACTCCAGGTTGGTGAAGACGTTGGGGAAGTGGCCGTAGCCGTACTCCCGCATCCCGGAAGGATCCTGGGGATCGAACCCGGTGGCCAGGATGATGGAGCCCACCTCCACTTTGTGCTCGCGGTCCTGCTGATTGTAGTCGATGGCCTGGGCGATGCACTGGTCGGCGCAGACGCCGCAGGTGTCTGCGTTCAGGTGGACGCAGGCGGCCCGATCGATGACCGGAACCTTGGGGATGGCCTGCTGGAAGGGGATGTAGATCGCCTTGCGTTGGCGGGTCCCCGCGTTCCAGTCCGACAGCAGGGGCACCGGGTCCCGGGGGGAAAAGTCCCGGATGTCGATGCAGCCCGAGGGACAGACCTGGGCGCAGGCGCCGCAGGTGCGGCAGATGTCCGAGTGCTCCTCGTAGGGCGGGGCCACGTACCGGTTTGTGCCGCGGCCGAAGATGCCGATGGCGGAGACGCCCATGCGCTCGCGGCAGACCCGGATGCACTGCCCGCACAGGATGCAGGACTCGTCCTCGGCGCCAAAGCGTGAGCCGTCGCCGCCGTACTGACGGGCCAGGGTCTGGAGCACCGGCACGTCCGGACAGCGCGCTCGCAGAAGCTCCAGCGTCAGCCGCCGGGAGCGCTGCACGCGCTCGGAGTCGGTGCGCACCACCAGCCCGTCGGTGGCCTGCATGGTGCAGGAGGTGTTCAACCCGGGCCGGGCCCCCTCGAGCACCTCCACCACGCACAACCGGCACCCGCCGTAGGGCTCCAGCGCCGGGTTGTGACAGAGGGTGGGGATGTCGATCTTCAGCTCCGTCGCCGCGTCGAGGACGGTCTTGCCCTCCTCCACGTGGATGGTCTGGTCGTCGATGGTGATCTCTGGCACGGTTGCTAACCCCTTGTCTTCAGGCGCGCGCCCTCAGCGGTTGATGTCGCACCGCAAGCAGCGGTGCGCCTCGCGGCGCGCCCGTTCCACGTCCAATCCGGTCTCCACGAGGACCCCCTCGGCCAGCCGCTGGTCCACCGGCGCGGTGGGCATCTCCACCCGCGCCAGCGCTGCGATCTCGTCCTCGTCCATGTCCTCCACCGCCTCCACGCTGCGCCGCGGGATGGGGACGGGGGCGTGCTCGCGCACGTCCTCCCCGGCGAGGTAGCGGTGGATGGCGCGGGCCGCCAGCTTGCCGGCCCCCACCGCCTCGATGACGGTGGCCGGGCCGGTAACGGCGTCGCCGCCGGCGAACAGCCACTCCAGGGCGGTGCGCTGGGTCGCGGGATCGATGGTGATCCGGTTGCCCCGCGCGAGCGTCACTCCCTCGAGCCCCTCCAGGGCCGTGGGATCGGGCTGCTGGCCGATGGCGGTGATGATTCGATCCGCCGGCACGGTGAGCTCCGAGCCCTCCACCGGCACCGGCCGCCGCCGGCCGCTTTCGTCCGGCTCGCCGAGCCGGGTCTCGATGCACTGCATGCCGGTGACGTGCCCGTCCCGGCCCTCCACGCGCACGGGGGCGGTGAGCTCCCGGATCTGTACGCCCTCGCGCTCGGCCTCCCGGATCTCCGCCGGGTCGGCGGGCATCTCGCCGCGGGAGCGGCGGTAGACCACGGTCACCTGCTCGGGGCCCAGCCGCAGGGCGGCCCGCGCGCAGTCGATGGCGGCGTTGCCGCCGCCCACCACGAGCACCTGGCCCCCCAAGGGCTCCCGCTCGCCGCGGTTGAACCCCTCGAGGAACTCCAGCGAGCCGGTGATTCCGCTCAGCTCCGCCTCTCCGGGAATGGCGAGCTTCATCTCGCGGTAGGCGCCGATGGAGACGTAGACGGCGCCAAAACCCTCCTCCCGGATCTGTTCCAGGCTGAGGTCCGTGCCCACGCGCACGCCGGTGCGAAACTGTACGCCGAGCTTGCCGATGCGATCGATCTCGTAGCGGATGACGTCCCGCGGCAGGCGGAAGCCGGGGATCCCGGCCATCAGCATGCCGCCGGGCTCTTCGCCGGAGTCGAACACCGTCACCGGGTGGCCCGCCTGCGCCAGGAAGTGGGCCGCCGTGAGGCCCGCGGGGCCCGCGCCGATCACCGCCACGGGCTCCCCCTTGCGGGCGGTGGGTTTGGGCGGGGGCGCTCCCTGCTCCATCTCCCAGTCGGCCACGGCGCGCTTGAGGTGCTTGATGGCCACGGCCTGATCCACGTCCCGCCGCTTGCACATGCCCTCGCACGGGTGGGTGCACACATAGCCGCACACGGCGGGCAGCGGGTTGTCCTCCCGGATGAGGTCGAGGGCCTGCTGATACTCGCCCGCCGCGATGAGGGCCACGTAGCTCGGGACGTCGATGCCCGCCGGGCAGGCACCCTGGCAGGGCGCCGGCGACAGGGCGGTACACGCGCGGGCGGGGCACTGCCGGTGGTGGACGTGGGCCTCGTACTCCTCGCGGAAGTACTGCAGCGTGGTGAGCACCGGGTTCGGCGCGGTGGACCCCAGCCCGCACAGGGAGGTGTCCTTCACGTACTCGGCGAGCTCCTCGAGCAGCTCCAGGTCGCCGGCGCTGGCGCTACCTTCGCAGATGGCCGCGAGGATGTCGTTCATGCGCCGGGTCCCCTCGCGGCACGGGGTGCACTTGCCGCAGGACTCGTCCTGGGTGAAGGAGATGAAGTAGCGCGCCAGGTCCACCATGCAGGTGGACTCGTCCATGACGATGAGGCCGCCGGAGCCCATGATGGACCCCAGGGCCCCCAGGTCCTCGTAGGTGACCGACGTATCCAGGAACCGGGCCGGGATGCAGCCGCCGGAGGGGCCGCCGGTCTGTACGGCCTTGAAGCGGCCCTCCCCCACGGTGCCGCCGCCGATGTCGAACAGCAGCTCCCGGATGGACATCCCCAGCGGGATCTCCACCAGGCCGGTGTTGCGGACCTTGCCCACCAGGGAAAAGACCGTGGTGCCGCGGCTTTCGGGGACCCCCAGCGAAGAGTACCAGTCGGCGCCGCGGGCGATGATGGGGGCGATGTGGGACCAGGTCTTGACGTTGTTGATGTTGGTGGGCTTGCCCCACAGGCCGCGCTCGGCGGGGAAGGGGGGACGGGTCCGCGGCTCGCCCACCTCCCCCTCGATGGAGGCGATGAGGGCGGTCTCCTCGCCGCAGACGAAGGCGCCCGCGCCGGCGCGCACCGAGAGGTTGAAGGAGAACCCGCTGCCGAACAGGTCGTCGCCCAGCAGCCCCGCGTCGGTGGCCTGCGCGATGCATTCCCGCATGCGCCGCAGCGCCAGGGGATACTCCGCGCGACAGTAGACGTAACCCCGGGAGGCGCCCATGGCGAAGGCGCCGATGGTCATGCCCTCGATCACGGAGAAGGGGTCCCCCTCCAGGATGTTGCGGTCCATGAAGGCGCCGGGGTCGCCCTCGTCGGCGTTGCAGATGACGTACTTCTCGTCGCCGGGGGCCCGCTGACAGAACTCCCACTTTTTACCGGTGGAGAAACCGGCACCGCCGCGTCCGCGCAGCCCAGAAGACTTGACCTCCTGGATCACGGACGCGGGGTCCATCTCGGTCAGGGCCTGATGCAGCGCCTGGTAGCCCCCCCGGCCGATGTACTGCTCGAGGGAGTCGGGATCCACGAAGCCGCTGTTGCGCAGCGAGACCCGCACCTGCTTGCTGAAAAACGGGACCTCGTCCAGAAACGGCACGTCCCCGAGACCGTTTTCTCCCAGCGCGAAGGTCTGCTCCAGGTCCCCCACCAGCGCCTTGTCGACGCGCACCCGGCACAGGGCCCCCTCGGCGGACAGGTCCCCCGCGGCGGCGCGTCGCACCAGCTCGCCGGCCTGCTCCGGGGTGACCCGCTCGTAGATCACGCGGGGGCCGGTGGGCAGCAGCACGTCCACCAGGGGCTCGCGGGAGCAGTACCCGATGCAACCGGTGCGGCTGAGCTCCACGTCGAGCCCCTCCTTCTCGATCTCCTCGGCCATGGCCGCGTGCACCTTGGCCGCGCCGGAGGAGACGCCGCAGGTGGCCATGCCCACCGCGATGCGCGGCTTGTCGGGGTACATCGCCACGCGGGCGGACTCCCGAATTTGGTCCAGGTCTTTTCGCGTCGTGATTCGAGTCATCGTCTACCGTGTGCTCCGTGATCCCTGCGGGGTGATCCCTGCGGGGTGATCCCGGCGGGACCCCCTCGCCTCGAACGGGCCGAGGCTACTCGTAGTCGGCCAGCACCTCGGGGAGCTGATCCGGATCCTCGATGTGGTGGATGTCGTCGTTGACGCCCACCACCGGGGCGAGGGCGCAGCAACCGAGACACCGCACCACCTCCAGGGAGAAGCGGAGGTCCTCGGTGGACTCGCCCGCCTTGACCCCCAGGGTGCGCTCGAGCTTCGAGAGGATGGCCTTGCCGCCCTTGATGAAGCAGCCCGTCCCCAGACAGACGTTGATGGTGTGGCGCCCCCGGGGCACCAGGCTGAAGAAGTTGTAGAAGGTCGCCAGGCGCAATAGCCGCGCCATGGGGGCCTCGAGCTGCCGCGACAGGTAGCGCAGCACGTCTTGCGGCAACCACCCCAGCTCCTGGTTGACCTCGATCATGACGGGCAAAAGCGAGCCCCGCTCCCCCTCGTAGCGCGCCAAGATGTTCGAGACCACCGCCTCACGCTCCTGCTCGATCTCGAGCTTCGGCGTGGGCAGATCGTAGTAGGGCATAAAGCCCACCGGGCAGGCGGTCTCGCAGTCGCCGCAGCCCGTGCACTTCTGCGCGTCCACGTAGCGCGCGCGCTCGTTGATCTTCACCTTGAAGTTGCCCACGAAGCCCGAGACCTCCTGCACCTCGGAGTTGGTGAGCAGCTCGATGTTGGCGTCCTGCCCCACCGACACCATCTTGGGAGTCCCGATGCAGGCGGCACAGTCGAGGGTGGGGAAGGTCTTGTCGTACTGGAGCATGTGGCCGCCGATGGTGGGCGCCCGCTCCACCAGGTAGGCCTGGTTCCCCGACTTGGCCACGTCCAGGGCCGCCTGCATCCCGGCGATGCCGCCGCCCACCACCAGGGTGTTGCTGTTGACGGGGAAGGTGGCCGGATACAGATCCCGCTGCTGGGTCACGCGGAAGATCCCCGCCCGGGAGAGCTGCTTGGCCTTCTCGGTGGCGATGTCCTCGTTATCGTGCACCCAGGAGGCGTGCTCGCGCACACAGACGTGGTGGAAGGCGCGGAAGGGGTTGAGCCCCCCCCGCTCGCAGGCGCCGCGGAAGGTGTTTTCGTGCATCCGCGGCGAGCAGGAGGCCACCACCACCCGGGTGAGGTCTTGCTCCTGGATGTCCTTTTCGATGAGCTCCTGTCCGGGATCGGAGCACATGAACAGGTAGTCGCGAGAGACCACCACGCCCGGCAGGTGACCGATGTACTCGGCCACCTCGGCCACGCGGACCTTGTGGGCGATGTTGATCCCACAGTGACAGATGTAATACCCGATTCGTTCAGCCATCGGTGTTCCTCGTGTGGGCGGTGCGGACGACGTCCGTGGCGGCGCCCCGGCGGGGCGGGCGGCGGGGTGCGTCGGCTCGGGCCCGGTCGCTCATGGCACCGACTCCGAGAGCAGCTCGGCGACGTCCTTGATCTCGATGTGGTCCTCCAGGAACAGCACCTTCACCGCGTCTTCCAGCATGGAGGTGCAGTAGGGACAGGCGGTGGCGATGGTGTCCGCGCCCGCCTCCATGGCCTCCTGGATCCGGAGCACGGCGAACCGCTCGTCCTGGGGCATGTCGCTCCACAGGCCGCCGCCCCCGCCCCCGCAGCAGAGGCTGTCCTGGCGATTGCGCGGCATCTCCACCCGCGTCAAGCCCGGGATCCGATCCAGCACGTCGCGGGGCGGCTCGTAGACGTCGTTGTGGCGACCGAGGTAGCACGGATCGTGGTAGGCCACGGTCCGCTGCACGTCCTTGGAGGGGGTGAGCTTGCCCTCGTCGAGGAGCCGATCGAAGACCTCGGTGTAGTGCTCGGCGCGGGTGGACACCGCGGGCTCGGCCTCGCGGTAGTCCTTGTTGATGACGTTGAGGCAGTGCGGCGAGCCGGTGAGCACCCGCTTGGCGCGCTGCTCGTGCAAGAGCTCGGCGTTGCCCTCCATGAGATCCTGGAAGATCTCCTCGGCGCCCACCTTGCGCGCCTGGTCTCCGCAGCACTGCTCCTGATCGGGCAGCACCCCGAAGGAGAGGCCGCTGCGCAGCAAGAGGCGGGCGAGGGCCTCGCCCACGCGTTTGTTGCGGGGATCGTAGGAGTGGGTGCAGCAGGTGAAATACAGGTACTCGTGATCCTCGGTGAGCGCGGGGAGCTGCCACTTTTGCGCCAGCTCGGCGCGCAGGGATCGATCGCCGCCCCAGGGGTTCCCGTCGCTGCGCAGGCTCGCCAGCGGGCCCTTGTAGCTCGGCGGGAGGGATCCGGACTCGTTCATCACGGCGCGCGCGGCCCGGATCACGTCGATGATCTCCACGTGGCGGGGGCAGCGCGTCACACAGGTGTTGCAGGTGACGCAATTCCAGACAGCTTCCTCCTCGTAGCCTTCCATGCCGAGGGAGAGCTGCCGGATGAGGGTCCTCGGGCTGTAGGATTTCACGAGGTTCCAGGGACACACCCCGGTGCACGTCCCGCACTGCATGCAGACGTGCAGAGTCTCACCTCGAAATTCCTCCACCATTTCGGCTATTTCAAGAACCGGGGTTATGGCCTGCATTCGAAGCGCTCTCCTTTGGGCCGCTCTCTCGTGGGTTGGGAAACACCCGGTGCATCGCGCCTGCGGTGCGGCTTTGCGGGCTCGCCGTCGCCGCCCCCGGAGCCCATTGTCTCGCGCGCGCTATAGCACTTGTTACACGCAGCGGCACGGGAGTCAAGGGGCATCCGGGCCGCGCGAGGCCCCACGGTAACTTGGCGTGATTGTATAATATAATCAGTTAATTGATTGTCACGGGCCCACCAAGGGGCGTAGCAGATTGATGCGGCGCGGCGAGCTCGCCGTGCTGCATCGAAGCTACGAAAATGATGCAATGTGCGACAGATAGATGCGCGTGGCGTCGCACGGCCCGGCAGACGAGGAGATCCTGCGCCCGGCGCGGGAGCTCGCAGCTCAGCGCAACCCATAGCGTCGCATCTTCCGCAGGAGCGTGGTGCGGTGGATTCCGAGCTCCCGGGCGGCGCGGGTGCGGTTGCCGTCGTGCCGCGCGAGGGCGCTGCGGATGGTCTGGCGCTCCACCTCGTCGAGCCCGTGCGTGCCGTCTGGCTCCGGGGGAGACGGGGCCGCCATGGCTCGCGGGCTCCCCTCTCGCGTACGCAGTGGCGGGAGGTGCTTCAGCCCGATCTCGGGCTCGCGGCAGAGGATGAAGGCGCGCTCCACCATGATCTCCAACTCTCTTACATTCCCGAGGAAATCATGTCCGAGCAGGACGTTCATGGCCTCGGCGTCGATCCCCTCGATGGGGTTGCCGGTGGAGGCGGCGAAGCGGTGGATGAAGTGTCGGGTGAGCAGGGGGATGTCCTCGCGGCGCTCGCGCAGCGGGGGCAGCTCGATGGGGAGCACCCGCAGCCGAAACAGCAGATCCTCGCGGAAGGTCCCCTCGGCCACCATGGCCTCCAGATCCCGCGCGGTGCCCGCGATGATGCGCACGTCGGTGTGCATCTCGCGCTTGGAGCCCACGGGCTCGTAGGTCCGGCTCTCCAGGATGTTGAGCAGCTTCACCTGGGTGATCAGCGGCAGGGCCCCCACCTCGTCCAGAAACAGGGTGCCCCCCTCGGCGCGGGCGAACCCGCCGGGCAAGCTGTCTTCCTCCCCGGAGACCCACGGGCCGCAACCGAAAAGGTTTGATTCAAGATATGTATCTGGAACTCCAGCGCATTTTATCGAAACGAAGGGCTTCGCCCTGCGCGCGCCGAGCTCGTGTACGGTGCGGGCCACCAGCTCCTTGCCCGCTCCGCTGGGGCCGTGGATTAGCAGCGTGCTGTCGCTTGCGGCGACCCGGGGAAGCAGGTCGAACAGGTCTCGCATCGCAGGGCTCGCCCCCACCAACCCCCCGAGCCGGTATCGGCCGGCCCCTTGCCCGGCGAGGGTCGTCTGCGGGGAGAGATCCCGGAAGGTCTCCACGCCGCCCAGCAGCTCCCCGGTGGGCGTCACCAGGGGTGCCGTGCTCACGCTGATGGGGATCGCGCGGTCGTCCGCGGTGTGGATGTACACCTCGCGGTGCCGGACCCGTTCCCGGGTATCAATGCTTTTTTTCAATGGACACACTGTTTTGCACAGCTCGGTGCGGAAGACATCCCAGCAGAGCCGACCCAGGATCGCCTCCTGCTTGTACCCCGTGATCTTCTCGGCGGCGCGGTTCAGGCTGGTGATCCGACGTTCCCGGTCGACGGTGAACACACCGTCTTCCACCACGTCGAGCACCAGGTTCACGAGGTCGGATGTGGGCTGCTCGTCCATCTCGCAGGCACTGTAGCAGAAGCTGTAGCGCAATGAAACAGTCGATTGCGACACTGGGGTGCTTTGTTCCCCTGCGTCGCCTCGGATCCAGTGATTGGTGACTGGGAGCGGGATGTGGATCCGCGGTTGTAGGGCGGGATGTGGATCCGCGGTTGTAGGGCGGGATGTGGATCCGCGGTTGTAGGGCGGGATGTGGATCCGCAGTTGTAGGGCGGGATGTGGATCCGCGGTTGTAGG
>CAYFWA010000006.1:0-13262 GCA_964346625.1 uncultured Myxococcales bacterium | reverse complement strand
AGGGCGGGATGTGGATCCGCAGTTGTAGGGCGGGATGTGGATCCGCGGTTGTAGGGCGGGATGTGGATCCGCAGTTGGAGGGCGAGGGGCGGCTCCGCCCAGGGTGACAGTGATCACCTGGGGATCACGAGCACCCGCGAAGGGGCTTCAGGCGCCTTTCTTGGCGGCGAGCATCGCGCGGATCTTGCGCAGCGTCTCCACGTCGGCGTCCTGCAGCCGCGTGTTGATCTGGGCCTCCATGTCGCCTCGATCCGCGGGGTGCTCGATCTCCACGTCGAGGATCTCGCCGATGGTGTGTACCATCTCGTCGGGGGTCACGGGCTTTGAATGAGCACCCGGGGCTGGTTCTGTACCACGCCGTAGCCCTTGAGCTCCTTGACCTCCTCGCTGCCGAGCTCGTCCTTGTAGTGCGCGGTGACCACGATCACCGGGATGCGCGACCACTCGGGCTTGACGCGCAGCTCCTTGAGCACCGCGGCGCCCCCCTTGCGGGGCATCACCAGGTCCAACGTGATGAGATCCGGGGGGGCGGAGGCGATGCGCTCGAGGGCCTCCACGCCGTCGGCGGCGGTGACCACGTTGAACCCCGCGTCCTCGATGCAGGCCGCGAGGTAGGTTCGCACGTCTGGCGCGTCATCCACCACGAGGATGGTCTTGGTGTCGGCGTGGTCCATGAGCTACCTCCTTGCGACGAGCAATGATCCCAGGGGCTCGCACCAAATATTATAGCGCATCCATCGGTGTGTTGTGCACCCCCTGTCCGCCGGGAACGCTGAGCGGCGGCGGTCTCGGCGCTTGCCCGATGCCCCCCGGCTCGGATACCGTGGAGCCCAATCCGCAATCTCTGCCGATCGGGAGGCGGAGGTGGAGCTCCCATGACGAAGGATTCGAAGATAAAGCGCCCGAAGACCACCGAGGTGCACGACAACCAGATCGTAGACGCGCAGGCGGCGCGGCAGGTGCCGGCGGAACCCGAGCCCCCTCCTTGTGCATCTACCTCCGAGACCTCTTCCGCACCGGCCGGTCGACCCCAGCGCTCGCGGCCCCCGGTGCGAGAGCGTGCGCGCACCGCGCTCTACGAGCGCGCCGTCCCGCGAGCGCCACGGCCGGACCCGCCACCGGAATCCGTCGCGAACCGGGGCAAGGCCAAGGCGGTGGCCGCGGCCACCAGCCGCCCCTTCGTGGAGCTGTGCCCCTTCGCGCTGTTCCAGCTCGACACCCTGGGAAACCTGCTGTGGGCCAACGAGCGCTTCGCCGAGCTCGTACGGGAGGACCCCGCGAAGCTGGTGGGCCAGCCGGTGGCCGGCACGCGGCTCGGCGTGGTCTACCCCCGCCTCGCCGCGGATCTCCAGGTGGCCGCCGAGCAGGTGGCCCCGCCCACCCTCAAGCAGGGGGTCCGGTTCGAGGAGCAGGATGGCCGCACGGTGTCCTGGCTCTGCTGGCTCGCCCCCGAGACCGACGCCTTCGGGGAGGTGTTGCGGTTTTTCGGCTATCTCCATCCGCGGCAAGCGGGGGGGGAGTAGCGGGCTCGTACACAGAAATGTGAACAGCCATACGAAAGTTGCTGCTTTCGGTGGACTCGGCGCCGGGTTGCTGGAAAAAAGGGGGGACCATGTCGTTCCCCGTCCATCTGGCGCCGCAGCCGCGCTACGATCCCGAGGCCATCCGGCGCCAGGCGCGGCGGATGTTCGATGCCGATGGGCTGCGGGTGCGGGGCAAGACCGTCTTCGTGAAGCCCAGCTTCGTGTACCCGGCGCGCCCCCCGGCCAATCGCGGGGTCAACACGCAGCCAGAGCTGGTGGGCGGCGTGGCCGCAGCCCTGCGGGATCTCGGCGCGCGGCGGGTGTGGGTGGGGGAGGACTGCCTCGCCGGGCCGTCCCAGGCGGGCTTCCTCGCCATGGGGGTGCTGCCCTACCTGCGCGGAGTGGCCGAGCCGGTGTATCTGCACCAGGAGCCCCGGCAGGTGGTCACCGTCCCCCAGGCCCATGTGGAGTCCGAGTTCCGCCTGCCGCGCCGGCTCATGGACGCCGACGTGTTCGTCAGCCTGCCCAAGATCAAGGTCAACATGTACGCCACGGTGACCTTGTCGGTGAAAAACCACATCGGGCTGCTGCTCCAGGAGGATCGGCTCACCAACCACCACTACAATCTGCATCGCAAGATCGCCGATCTGTACCGCGCCCGGGAGCCGGACTTCGTGCTCGCCGACGCGGTGGAGGCCGGCGAGGGGCAGGGCCCCATGCACGCCGACCCGGTGCCCCTCGGCTTGCTGCTTGGCTCGCGCAGCGGCCTCGCCGCCGACGTGGTGGCCAGCCACCTCATGGGCTACGCCCCCGAGGAGATCGAGCACCTGCAGTACCTGGCCGCGGTCGGCCTCGGTCCCGGCACCCTCGCGGACGTGGATCTGCCGGAGGCGCCCTTGCTGGCCCAGCGGCGCCGGCGCCTGGTGCGCCCCCGGACGGAGCTGAGTGACTTTCGGCACTCAATGCGGTTCGTGGTGGGCCGGGAGCTCGCCTGCCCCGCGGGGTGCGTGGGGATGATCCGCGGCAACCTCGATCGGTTCTGGCAAGAGGGCCGCTGGCGGCCGGTGCAGGGCTTGACCTTCGTGGTGGGCAAGCCCATCGAGGCCCTGCCCCCGGATCTGGACCCGGCCCGTACCTTCGTGGTGGGCGACTGCGCCGCGCCCTTTGCCGACTTCGGGCAGTTCATCCCGGGCTGCAGCGTTGCTCCGCTGTCCATCACCTGGGCCCTGGTGCGGCGGGGCGTGGTGCGTCCGCTCAAGTCCCGCCTGCGCGACCTCGCCCACGGCGCCGCCGCCGATCTGCTGCGGCTCCCGGTGCGCTGAGCCCCAGTCCCGACCGCCTGACCGTCAACCCACGACCTTCAACCCACGACCTTTTCTTTTTTTGTCGTTTGTCTCTACAATGGGGCGTGGCTGGGGGCGCCTCCCGGATCGCCGGGATCCGCCCTCCCGCACGCGCTGGGATCGTGCTATGGATCTTTCGGACTTTCGAACGACTCGAGTTACTTTGGGTACCGTAATGTTCACAAGAAATCGAACCGGATCGACGCTCGGCGCGTGGGCCTCGCTGGGGCTCTGCGGCGTGCTGGTCGGCCTGGCAGCTTGCACCTTCGACGCGAGCGGCATCCCGGCCCAGGAGCAGGTGCGCTGTGGCAACGGGGTCGTCGAGGGCGACGAGTCCTGCGATGGGGCGGACCTGGGGGGCCAGAGCTGCGAGTCGCTGCAGTTGGGGGGCGGGATCCTCTCGTGCACGGTGGGCTGCACCTTCAACACCTCCGGCTGCGACGACAGCGCCTTTTGCGGCAACGGCATCGTGGAGGGCAACGAGACCTGCGACGACGGCAATACCCAGAACGGGGACGGCTGCAGCAACCTGTGTCAGGTGGAAGGGGAGGCGAGCTGCGGCAACGGGGTGTTGGACCCCGGCGAGGAGTGCGACGACGGGAACGCCCTCAACAACGACGCGTGCCCCAACACCTGCGAGCATGCCCGCTGTGGCGACGGCTTCGTCCAGCAGGGGGTGGAGCTGTGCGAGCCGGGCACCGTCTCCACCACCTGCGAGGGGCTCGGCTACCTCTCGGGGAACCTGGCCTGTCGCCCCGATTGTATGTCCTACGACCTGACCGACTGCCTGCGCGACGACTTCCAGGACTGCACCGAGGACTTCAACTGCACCGGCGGCGAGTGCTTCAAGGAGGGGGAGACGGGGTGGCCCGGGGGGATGTGCACCCGCCCCTGCGACAGCGGCAACCCCTGTCCGAGCAACGGCGAGTGCTTGGACGTCGAAAACGTCGGGGGGCGGTGTTTCCAGCGGTGCACGGCACACGGCGATTGTCGGCAGGGGTATGCGTGCTTCGACCCCTGGGAGCTGGGCTTTCGGATCTGCCACCCCCTGTGCGAGAGCGACGCCGACTGCCCGGTGACCGGGAGCTGCAACGGCTATCTGGGCCAGTGCGACACGCCCAGCGGCGGCTCGGGCGACTTCGCCGACGCCTGCGAGAGCCGGCAGGACTGTCTCGGCTACTGCTGGACCCGGTTCACCTCCGGTTACTGCACGGCCCGTTGCCGGCTCGACACGCGGGTGTGCCCGGGCAACGGGGTGTGCGTCGATGTCTCGCCGCGGCAGTCGGTGGAGATTGGCCTGTGCCTCCGACCCTGTCAGCTTCTGGGCTTCGACTGCGAGACGGGCCAGCTCTGCGAGGAGCACGACAGCCAGGACGTCTGCTGGGGGACGTACTAGTGGGCGATGCGTCGCCCCACGTGCTCACGCTGGCCCTGGCCGGGGGGGGCGCCGATGCGCTCAACGTGATGCGGGCCCTGGACACCCCTTCGGTGGAGTATCTCGACATCCGCGTGCTCGGCATCGCCGACCCCGATCCGCGCGCGGTGGCTCGGCTCGAGGGGGAGCGGATCGGGATCCGCACGCTGGACGACCCGCGGGACCTCGTCTCGCTGGGGGGCCTGGACTTCATCGTCGATCTCACCGGCGATCCAGAGGTCCGCGCCCATCTGATCGCGCACAAGCGGGCCGAGACCGGCTTGCTGGATCGCACGGCCACCCTGCGCCTCGGGGAGCTGGCCGCCTTCCTCAAGCGGCGCGAGCGCGAGAACCACCTGGAGCGGACCTTCGCCCACACCCTGACCCGAGCCACGGACGACGGGGTACTGGTGCTGGATCGGGACTACCGCATCCGGCGCATCAATGAGCCGGCGAGCCGGCTGGCGGGGCTCTCCCCCGACGAGGCCCGGGGCCGCTACTGTTATCAGGTGCTGCGCCAGGCGGCGGAGCCGTGCCAGGGGCTCGACGCGCCGTGCCCCATGCTCGAGACCTTGTCCACCGGTCGCTCCGCCCACGCCATCCAGGAGCAGATCCAGGCCGATGGGCAGCCCCGCTACAGCGACGTGACCACCTATCCGCTGGTGGATCGCGAGGGGAACGTGGTGCAGGTGCTGGAGATCTTCCGGGACATCACCAGCGATCTGTCCGAGCGGCTCGAGGCCCGCACGCGCACCATCAAAAAAAACCTGTCGCGCCTGGTGCAGGAGGACAAGCTCATCGCCCTGGGCAAGCTGGTGGCGTCGGTGGCCCACGAGATCAACAATCCCATCGGCTCCATCCTCAACTTCAGCCTGCTGCTCGAGCGGTCTGTCGCCGAGGTGGACCTCCCGCCCGACGTGCGCGCCGACTGGGAGCGGTGGCTCGAGCTCACCGTGTCCGAGGCCCGGCGCTGCGGGCAGATCGTGGGCAACCTGCTTTCCTTTTCCCGGCAACAGGGCGTGGAGGCCCGGGAGATCGACCTGGGGCTCCTGGTGCGCCAGATCATTCAGCTCACCGGGCATCAGATGGAGCTGTCCGGGGTGACCCTGCGTGAGGAGCTGCCCGCCACGCCCCTGCCCATCTGGGGGGACCCCACCCCCATCCAGCAGTGCATCTCCAACCTCGTGTTCAACGCCCTGGAGGCCATGCCCGAGGGCGGTACGCTCACCATCCGGGGCGGTGTGGGGGATTCCGAGGCCAAGACGGCGGCGGATACCGCGGCGGCGGGGGCAAGGACGGGGGCGACGGCGGAAGGGGCGGCGAGGGGCCCCGTCTGGCTGGAGGTGTCGGACACGGGGGAGGGCATCGCTTCCGAGCACCTGGATCACATCTTCGAGCCTTTCTTTTCCACGAAGCCGGAAGGCCAGGGCGTGGGGCTGGGGCTGTCCATGGTCTACGGCATCCTGCGCGAGCACGACGCGCGCATCGCGGTCCGGTCCACCCCCGGGGAGGGCGCGACCTTCCGGGTGACCTTCCCGCCGCTTCACATCGTGGCGCCCCAGGAGGTATCGCCGTGAGCCCGCCCTGCTGGATCCTCGTGACCGACGACGAGCTGTCCATGCGGGAGTCCCTGGCGGCCTGGCTGTCCAAGGGGGGCTACGAGGTGCAGACGGCGGCCTCGGGGGAGGAGGCGCTTCAGGCGCTCGAAGCGCGGCCCTTCGACCTGATGCTGCTGGACGTGAAGATGCCCGGCCTCGATGGCCTCGCCGTGCTCGAGCGCGTGCGCGAGCGGTATCCCGACCTCCAGGTCATCATGATCACCGCCTACGGCTCCATCGAGACCGCGGTGCAGGCCATGAAGCAGGGCGCCCGGGACTATCTGCTCAAGCCCTTCGATCCCGAGCACCTGATGCTGGTGGTGGAGCGCCTGGTGGAGCACCTGAGACTCAAGCGGCAGCACGAGCTGCTGCAGACCAGGGTGGCCCTGCAGGCCGATCCCGGCCTGGAGGACATGGTGGCGGCCTCGCCCCCCATGCAGCGGGTGCTGGAGCTCATCCACGACGTGGCGGCGGTGGACACCCCCGTGCTGATCACGGGCGAGACCGGCACCGGCAAGGAGCTCGCGGCGCGGGCCATCCACGCCCTGAGCGAGCGACGCTACGCGCCCTTCGTGGCCATCAACTGTGGCGCCCAGGCCGAGTCCCTGCTGGAGAGCGAGCTTTTCGGCCACGAGAAGGGGGCCTACACCGGCGCGGTGCGGGCGCGCCGGGGCCGGATCGAGATGGCCCATGGCGGGACGCTGTTTCTCGACGAGATCGGGGACGTCCCCGAGAAGATGCAGGTGGACCTGCTCCGGGTGCTGGAGGAGAAGCGCTTCACCCGGGTGGGGGGCAACACGACGGTGGAGACCGACTTCCGGCTCGTGTCGGCCACGCACCGCGATCTCGCGGCGCGGGTGGCCGAGGGCGCCTTTCGGGAGGATTTCTTCTATCGCGTCAACGTGATCACCCTGGCGCTGCCCCCCCTGCGGGAGCGGGGAGAGGACATCGAGCTGCTCGCCCAGCGCTTTTGCGAGCGCTACGCCCGGGAGCTGGGTAAGCCGGTCGCCGGTTTCACGCCGGAGGCGCTGCGGCTGCTGAATCGACACCCGTGGCCCGGCAACGTGCGCGAGCTCAAGAACGTGGTGGAGCGCGCCGTGGTGGTGGGGCGCTCCGAGCGGATCGGGGCGGCGGAGCTGAGCTTTCTGCCCTTCGGGCAGCAGGCGCCCTCCCGGTCGGAGACAGCGCCCTTCCTTACGCTGAACGAGGTGGAGATCCGCCACATCACCGCCACCCTGGAGGCCCTGGACTGGAACGTGACCCGCGCGGCCGAGGCGCTGGGCATCAACCGCGCCACGCTGACCCGCAAGCTGAAGCGCCACGGCATCCAGCGCCCCGCGTGACGGGCGTGGGACGCACACCTGCCCGCAGTGCCGGGCGGCCTCGGCCGCGGTTGGAGGCCAGAGCCGGTAGACCGTGAGCTCTCGGGAATCCACTGCGGGTGAGGTCCCCACGGCGCAGGTGGTCCCCCTGGGGCCGGGGGTGCCGCCGCTGGCCGGCTCGGTGGTGGCGGCCCACCTGCTCACCGTGCTGGGGATCGAGGCGCAGATCGCGCGACCCTGGCCGCTGCCCGACACGTGCTGGATCCCAACGCGGGGGCAGGTGGACGCGGCGAAGGCCCTGGGCCTTCTGGCCGAGGGGCTCGGATCCGGGCGGCTGCGGGTCGGCGTGCTCGCGGCCGACCTGTGTTTGCCCATGCTCACCTACGTGTTCGGCGAGGCCCGGGTGGGCGGGAACGTGGCCGTGGTGTCGCTGCACCGGCTGGGTCCCCGCTCAGGCGCCGCGGCCGGTGGCGTGGCGGGCAAAAGGGGGGCGCGCGATGTCTCCGCCGGTGGCGCCGCCGGTGGCGCCGCCGGTGGCGCCGCCGGTGGCGCGCTTTCGTCCACCGGCCTCGAGCGGCTCGCCAAGGTGGCGGTGCACGAGGTGGCCCACGCCCGCGGCCTCGTGCACTGCCGGCACGCCGGCTGTGTGATGTGCGCCGCCCCCAAGCTCCATCACCTCGACGAGCTGCGTTTGCAGTTCTGTCGCGCGTGCCGGGAGCGGTGGGCGGGGCTGCCTGGCGGGGGGCCGGCGGTTCCGGTGTGACGGGTCTCTGGAGGGGGGATCGCGGATGGCTCCTGGTCTTCAGTCGCGCGGCGTGAGGAACGCCGCCACGAGGGTGTCCCAATCCGCCTCCGGCACCTGGTCGAAGATGTCGTCCAGGGCGTGGCCGCCGGTGGCCGCCAGGCGCACGGGCGCCTCGTGGGTGGGCTCTTTCGCGGGGGTCGCACGCGTCGCCGGCTCCGGCGCCGCCGTGGCCGCCGCAGCGTCCCCGGAAAGCAGCCGCGCCAGGCGCGCGGCCTCCTGCTCGATCCAGCCGAAGGCCTCGTCGTCGAACCGCAGGCGCTTGAGGCTCGACTGCAGCCGCCGGGGCTCCAGCAAAAAGAGCCAGCCCTGCTCGTAGGGGGACCGGTGCGCCTCCTGGGGACGGGACTCCAGGGCGGGGTTCACGGCCAGCACCACGCCGGGCACGGGGCAGGGCAGGGCCGCCCGGTGGTCATCGCGCTCGAGGGTGAACGCGGGCTGCTGGGCACCCACCGTGGCGCCGAGCCGCGGGAGCCGCAGCCCGGTGGGCGGGCCGAGCAGCCGGGCGGCGAAGTCGTCGATGCCCACGCGGACCCGGCCGCCGTACTCCACCCGCGCCCAGAGGTGCCCTGCAGACAAGTAGTGCCCGCGGGCCCACTGGAACCCGGCCACCTCCTCGAGCTGCGGCGGATGCGGATCCTGCAGCGGCCCGGCGTCCTCGAGCATCTGGTCCACCGGGCAGGTGGCGCACTCGAAGTTGCGCGCGCAGTACTTCACCGGCAGCAGCCCGCTGAGCATGTGGCGGCAGGGGCGCTCGGTGTAGGCGGCCCGCTGGTAGCGGGACGGGTCCCGCCAGCTCACGGTGGGATCCCCGCTCTCGGCGAGCAGCCGTCCGGTGGCCAGCCTCCGCTGAATGAGCTGGTCGAAGGAGCAGCTCGTACAGTCGAAGGCGTTGTGGCACGCCCGCGGCGCCACCACCTTGGCCTGGGCCCACACGCACTGGTCGCTGGTGAGATCCAGCACCTGGGGCAGGCGTTTCGTGGATTGCTTGGTGTCGGTCATGTCGTCTTCTCCCGTGGGCGGGGAAGGGCCGCGATTCGAGCCATTGGAAAGCGATGAGCGCGCATGCAGGGCGCTCGTGCGGGTCGCGGTCCGCATCCACCGCAGCGCATGCTTCGATCCGGGGTAGTGCAATGCAGGGGCCAACATCGTCGCCGCCGCCCCAGCGCCATTCGGAGCCGAAGCAGCCCAGCGATCCGTCAAGCGATCCGGGCAGTTCGCAAGCCAGCCCCTCCACGTTCGAAAAACGCGCCGCGGCGCGGGCGGGCCACGCCGCGACGCACATCGCGCCGGCGGGAGCCCGCGGTCGGTGTTCATGCCTGTGTTTTCAGTCCCTTGGCTCGGCCGGCGCGCATTGCGTCGCGGCTGGCGCACATTGCGCCGGTGCCCGCTTGGCTGCCCGGAGCGGCGCGATGTGCATCGAAACGAAGCCCAGGTGGGCTCCCTGGCCCCGATCACCTCCCCAGGTGTTGACCCTCGCGTCCGCCCGGTTCTATGTTGTGGCGTCTTTGGACTCGTCTTTGGACTCGTCTTTGAACCCGTCCTTGGACGCGTCTTTGGACGCAGACCCCGAGGAATCGAAGCTGGAGGCCCCATGTCAGTCCCCATGACGGTGAACCGCAACCTGGTGGAGATGGAGTACGCGGTGCGGGGGCCCATCCCCCTGCGCGCCGCCGAGCTCCGGGCCCGCGGGCACCGGACCATCCCGTGCAACATCGGCAACCCGCAGGCCCTGGGCCAGCCCCCCCTCACCTACTACCGGCAGGTGCTGGGGCTGCTGGAGGAGCCCGGCCGCATCGCCCGCGAGCGCCGCCTCAACCAGGCGGCGCCCACGGCCCTCGGCGAGGAGGATCTCATCTCCGAGCACGTGCTCGCCGAGGCCGAGCGGATCCTCGAGGGGATGGAGACCGGCATGGGCGCCTACACCGCCAGCCAGGGCCCGGCCTTCGTCCGGGAGGCGGTGGCCCGCTACATCGACCAGCGGGACGGCGGGCCCGAGGGCAAGCCGGCGCGCGCGACGGATCCGGATCGCATCTTTCTGACCAACGGGGCCAGCGAGGGGGCCATGTACGTGCTGGAGCTGCTTTTGTCGCAGCCCAGCGACGGCGTGATGATCCCCATCCCGCAGTATCCGCTCTACTCCGCCGCCCTCCGCCGCTGCGGGGCCACCCAGGTGGACTATCACCCCCACGAGGAGCAGGGCTGGACCCTCGATCGCGGCGTGCTCGAGGAGGCGCACGCCAAGGCCGTGGCCGACGGCGTCACCGTGAAGGCCATCGTGGTGATCAACCCCGGCAACCCCACCGGCGCCATCCTGCCCGAGCAGAGCGTGCGGGAGGTGATCGAGTTCGCCCGGGATAAGGGGCTGGTGATCCTGGCCGACGAGGTCTACCAGCACAACCTGTACGGCGCGAAGTGGGTCTCCTTCGCCCGGGTGCTCGGAGACGCCACGGACGTGCCGCTTTTCAGCCTGCACTCCACCTCCAAGGGCTACTACGGCGAGTGCGGCCACCGCGGCGGCTACCTGGAGATCCGCAACCCGCCGCAGATCCGCGACACACCCCTGTCCTTTCTCGAAGTGCTCTACAAGCGCGCCTCGGTCTCGCTTTGCCCCAACACCCTGGGTCAAGCCCTCACCTACCTCATGGTGAATCCGCCGCCCGCCGGCAGCGCCCCCCATGCGCGCTTCGTGCAGGAGCGCGACGCCGTGCTCGAGCGGCTGCAGCAGAAGGCCGAGCTCATCCGCGCGGCCTTCGACCAGATGGACGGGGTGCGCTGCTTCGGCCGCATCGGCGCCATGTACCTGTTCCCCCGCCTGGATCGGCTGCCCCCCGGCACCGACGACTTCCAGTACTGCATGGCCCTGCTCGAGGAGACCGGCCTGGTGACGGTCAACGGCTCGGGCTTCGGCCAGCGCCCCGGCACCCACCACCTGCGCATCGCCTTCCTACCCCCCCGGGAGATGCTCGAGGAGGTGCTCCCCGCCTGGATCGAGTTTCACAACCGGTACGTGGGGGGGGGGAGCTCTTCCCGGCAGACGCTGGGAGGCTCGGACGAACGCATAGGACGACCCACGATCCATCGCTAGTTTCCGCGAATACTCACCTTGGGAGGGAAAGAGCACATGTGGTTTCGATCTTCGCGCACACGCGCTTCGAGCAAACTCGGGCCGAGATTCGTGATCCACGGTGACCCGAGGCATTCGAAGGCGCGCACGGGATGGAGGATCGTCGCGGGCCTCATGGTCGCGATGCTCGGGGCGTGCGGCGATGACGAGGGAGCGGGGGAGGGGACCGAGGGAGGGCCCTGCCGTCCAGATGGCACCTGTGACGAGGGGCTGGTGTGTCGCTCCGAGCTCTGCGTGGCCGAGGGTCCGTGTAGCCCCGGCGCCACCCAGCCGTGCGTCTGCGAAGGGGGAGGGCCCGGCACGCGCACCTGCGCGGCCGACGAGACCTGGCAGCCGTGTGTCTGCGACTGTGGAAACGGCCGGCTGGACGACGGCGAGTCCTGTGACGGATCGGCGCTCGGTGACCAGACCTGCCTGAGCGTGACCGGCGCCGCGCAGGGTGCGCTCCGCTGCCAGGAAGACTGTACGTACGACACCACGGACTGCTCCACCTGCGGGGACGGCGTGGTCGAGGGCTCGGAGGTCTGTGACGGATCCGCTCTCGAGGGTGAGGGTTGCGCCTCCGTGACGGGTCACGTGAGCGGCGTGTTGACGTGCCGGTCGGACTGCGCGGCGTATGACACGTCCCAGTGTCACACCTGCGGCGATGGCAACGTGGAGGGCCCCGAGATCTGCGACGGGCTCGCCCTCGGCGCCGAGACCTGCGACACGGTGGCCGGACACGATGCCGGGGCGCTGGGCTGCGGGGAAGACTGCCTCGCCTTCGATACGAGCGATTGTCACACCTGTGGCGACGGGGTCGCGCAGGGCCCGGAGCCATGCGACGGGACCGATGTGGCCGGCGCCACGTGCGCCGGGGAGGGCTACGTCGCGGGGTTGGTGTCCTGCAGCGCGCAGTGCCAGCTCGACCTCGGACAGTGCTCCGATTGCGGGACCGGGGATCTCGACCAAGACGGCCTGAGCGACCAGGCGGAGGGCTGCGCCCAAAACCGCGACAGCGACGCCGATGGGATCCCCGACTTCCTGGAGCTGGACAGTGACGGCGACGCGCTCACGGATGACGAAGAGGAGTTTTTCCTTTTCACCAGCCCCGTTGACCCGGACAGCGACGACGACGGGGTGGACGATGGCACCGAGTACCAGGCAGGTACCAACCCGAACGGAGCATCTGACAGCCCCCGGTCGCGTGGCGACCTGGTCTTCTACGTCTATCCGCAGGCCACCCCTGGCCCTTCGGCGGACACCATTGCGGCGGACACCAGCGGACAGAGCGGCTCCTTTGACGTCAGCCTGGAGGTGGTCGATGACGCGGGAGACACGGTGGACGCGCCGGCCGAGTTCCTGGATTACGTGGAGGCCATCACCGGCGCGGGCTCCTGTCAGGGCGGATATACCCGCTCCGACACCGATTCGGACGGCCACCCCGACACCTTCGTGGGCGTGACTGCCGGAGAGACCGTGTGCTTCACCCTGGTGCCTCGGCCAAACACCGGCGTGCCCTCCGGGGACAGCGCGGCAGGTTATCTGGCCACGATTCGGATCTGGATCGACGGCGCCACGATCCTGCAAGAGCGTGACCTCTACTTCGTGGTTCCGCCCTACCCCGGCTTTCCCTGAGCCGGCGAGCCCCCGATCGTCGGCGCTGATCTTCAGATTGCGTCACCTCGACAGTGATTGACTGGTTGAGACATCGAAATCGGAGATGTCCGTAGATTCAACCAGTGGGTGAATCTGCAGACAAAGGAGACGCGGCGTCAGGGGCACCAGCGCTCGGCACCGGCGCCCGGCGCCCGGTACCCGCCCTCCGGCATCGCGGGCGCCCGGCCTCCCGTCGCGGCGCCGTCGCCCCGATGGACGCCCGGCCCCGCGGCGCCGCCGCGCCTGCCGGCTCGGCCCGCCGGCGCGCGGCGGCCGTCGTGGACTCGTCTTCACGGCCCGCCGCGGCTGCGCCCCGGCGTGCGGGCGCGGGCGTCGTCGCGGGAGCCGGGCCTGGCGGCGCGGTGCGGGCCGCTCCGGCTCCCCGTCGCCGCCGCCACGGGCAGCCCTCATCGGCGCGTGCGACAACCCGACCCCGCTCGCGCACGAGCCCTGCGCATCCCCCCCGGAGGCGACCCTCCGGTCGGGATGCGCAGG
>CAYFWA010000005.1:24481-30361 GCA_964346625.1 uncultured Myxococcales bacterium | reverse complement strand
ACTCGAGTCAGAGATCGACAGACACCATGTCGAACGAACAGGCAGCGCCCGGCAAATCTCCACCCTCCGCGCAGGAGATCGAGCGCCTCGAGCGCAAGCTCCAGGTGGTCCAGGATGTCGCCACGGCCTTGGGCTCGACCCTCGACCTGGACACCCTGCTGTACGCCATCATGGCCAAGACCACGGCGGTGCTGGACGCGGATCGTTCCACGCTCTACCTGCACGACGAGGATCGTGGTGAGATCTGGTCCAAGGTCACCCAAGGTGGAGAAATCCAGGAGATTCGGCTCCGGATTCCCGAGGGGATCGCCGGCTGGGTGGCCCAAACGGGCGAAACCCTCAATATCCCAGACGCTTACGAAGACGAACGCTTCAACCCCGCGGTGGACCGCCGCTCCGGCTATCGGACGCGCTCCATGCTCACCATGCCCATGGTCAACACCCACGGGCAGGTGGTGGGGGTGGTGCAGGTGCTCAACAAGTCGGGCGGCGTTCCCTTCGACGCCGAAGACGAGGAGCTGCTCCGAGCGCTCACCGCCCAGGCCGCGGTGTCCATCGAAAACAGCAAGCTGTACCGCTCGCTGGTCAAGCAGAACGAGGAGCTCCGAGCGACCCGGGAGACGCTGGAGCACCGAATGTCCGAGCTGGACCTCCTTTATCAGATAGAGCAAGAGAGCCTCGGCGCGGACGATCTGGACGACCTGCTCGACCGGCTGAACCTCAAGGCCATGGAGCTGGTGTGTGCCCAGGCGGCCTCCACCGTGATGGTGACCGAGGATCGGGCCGAGCTCCACTTCTCGGCCGCCAGCGGCCCAAAGGAGCACCAGGTCCGCACTCTCCGCGTGCCGCGGGGGACGGGCTTTGCGGGATGGGTGGTGGATCACAACGAGCCGCTGCTCATCAACGATGTCGCCTCGGATCCCCGCCACAACCGGGAGCTCGCCGAATCCATCGGATACATCCCGCGCACCATGCTCTGCGTGCCCATCCGGGGAGAGGACGGCGTGTTGGGCGCGCTGGAGCTGCTGGATCGCGCCGCCCCGGACACCCGGGAGGTCTTCGACGACAACGATCTCAAGCTTGCGAGCCTCATCGCCGGGCACATGGCCAAGGTCATTCAGCTCGCCCGGGCCCAGGAGACGCGAATCAAGGAGGGACGCCTGGCCGCCATCGGGCAGATGCTCTCGGGCGTGGTTCACGACCTCAAGACCCCCATGACCATCGCGGGCGGCTACGCCCAGCTCCTCCCCTCGGTGGACTCCACGCACCAGCGCGAAGAGTACGGTCAAGAGATTCTTCGCCAGTTCCAGCTCATGGAGGCCATGACCCGGGAGGTGCTGGCCTTCGCCCGGGGGGACACCCAGGTCCTCATCCGCAAGGTCTACCTGCACCGCTTCTTCGCCGACGTGCGCGAGCACCTGATCAAGGACTTCGAGGGCAAGGGGATCGAGCTGCGACTGGAGACGCCCTATCAGGGGCTCGCCTGGTTCGACGAGATCAAGATCCGGCGCGTCATCACGAACATGTCGAGCAACGCCGCCCGCGCCATGCCCGAAGGCGGCACCTTCACGGTCTGGTGCGACCGCCAGGGAGACCAGCTCGTGCTTCGCTTCTCGGATACCGGCGTCGGCATCCCGGAGAACATGGAGGGGCGGCTGTTCGAGCTGTTCGCAACCTCGGGCCATGCCGACGGAACCGGCCTGGGGCTGGCCATCGTCAAGAAGATCGTCACCGAGCATGAGGGAACCATCACCTACGAGACCGAGCGCGGCCATGGCACCACCTTCACCGTCGTCCTCCCCTTCCCCGCCGACCAAGCGGATCAATCCGGACCAACAGGCCCTGCTGGCTCGTCGGAGTCCTCTGGACAGCAGGGTCCAGTGGACCCCTGGGAAGAGGTCTCGAAGGTGGTGTAGCCGCTCGCTTTCCCAGCCACACCTTCCCCAGCGGCACCTCCACCGGGCCCCGCGCCAGGGCTCCCGGAGAGCCCATCGGGGCGCTGGCAGACGAGGGATGAACCAGTTGGCGACGTTGCTGGGTGCGCTGGCGCTCGGGGCCGGCGTGCTCGGAGCCGGCGTGCTCGGAGCCGGCGTGCTCGGCTGCACCCTGCTGGCCTGCTCCGACAAGACGCAGCCCGTCAAGCGCCAAGCTGGCAGCGCCATGGGCAGCAGCGAAACGGGCGGCGGCGCCCGACCCGGCCCCGCGTCCGGCAAGGGCGCCTCCCCGACGAAGCGTCGCGCTGGGGCCCGCGCCAACGCCAAGGCCGAGCGCGCCATCGGGCAGGCCATGCAGATCAAGCGCGGCGAGGATGCCCTGGCCGCCGGCAACGCCGCAGAAGCCGTACGCCACCTGGAGCAAGCCCTGCAGATCCTGCCGGGCTCGCCACGCACGGCAGAGATCCACCTGCTGCTGGGGCGTGCGTACGAGCGCGTCGGACAGCCGCAGCGCGCCGTGGCCTCCTTCGAGAAAGCCGTCGCCCTGGAGCCGGCCAACCCCGCGGGCCACTACCTGCTCGCCCTCTCCTACAAGCAGGCCAAGAAGCTGGAGGCCGCCCACGAGACCATCCGGCGAGCCATCCGCCTGGCCCCGGCGAACCTGGTGTATCGCTTCGATCGGGTCACCATCGAGCTCCAGCGCGGCCGCAAGCTGCAGGCCGAGAAGTCCTACACCGAGTACGAGAAGCGAAGAGACGACCTCATCGCCAAGCTCAAGACCACGACGGACCCCGTCCGCAAACGCCTGCTGGCCCTCAACGCCCTGGCCGCGGTGCCCACCGACGAAAAGAACCTCACCGCCATTGGCCAGGCGCTCGACGACCCGAAACCCGAGGTTCGCGCCGCCGCCGCCCATGCCCTCGGGCGCTCCGGCACCCGCAACCCCGCGCTCCGCAAGGCCCTCCAGCGCCGCCTAAAGACCGAATCCAAACCCACCGTCACCCAGGCCATCCGCCAGGCCCTGGCCACGCTCCCCCTACCCCCACAGAAGACGAGCCCGAAGAAGAATCAGTGACGAGCGACCGGTGACGAGGATGGTGCAGCCCTGGATGGGGCCGCTGGAAGGTGAGCTACCGATCGGTGACGGGGATGGTGCAGCCCTGGCTGGGGCGCTGGAAGCGGGGGAAGGTGAGCTGGCGGGCGGCGCGCTCGATGCAGCGGGCGGTGGGGCTGCCGGCGTGGCGGCCACCGACGCGGGCCGACTTCACGCGACCCGTGGCGCCGTGGATCGTCACGTGCAACGGGAGGACGTCGTAGGCGATACCGAACCGGCGCAGGCAGGCGCGACCGCGGGACTGCAGCGCGCGGGCGTGGCGGCGCAGGGTCTTGGCGTCGAGGCGCTTGGGCAGAGCCTTGGCGCCGGATTTGCCCGCCTTCGCTTTCCTCCCCGCGCGGGTGGTCTCCCGCAGCAGGCGCAGCTTCTCGTCGTTTGGGGCGCCGGACGACGTCTTGTTCACGTCTCCGATTGCGCGGCGCTCCGATGGTACCGCGGTCGCCTTCGTCTCGCTCCCCCGGGCTTTGAGCAAGGCGTCGTACGCGCTCGGCATCGCGGCGACGTCGGGGTTGGTGTCCTCGTCCGCCTCATCGGCCTTGGCCTTGGCCTTGGCCTTGGCCTTGGCCTTGGCCTTGGCCTTGGCGTCGGAGTCGGCGCGGTCGCTCGCGGGCGCGTGGCGACGGTGCTCCCCGCCACGCCGGGTGGTGCGAGGCTCGTGGCGGCGATGGCGAGCGCGGCCGCTGATGGCGTCGCGGTGGCTCCGCACCCCGTGGCGGCGCAGGTCACGGCTCCGCGAGTCGCTCGCGCCGTGTTCGCTCCGACCCTCGGCGGTCGACCCAGCCACGGGCGCCACGGCAGGAGACGAACTGGGGCCCTGGGATGGAGTGGCCGACGGTCCGCGCGGGGCGTGCCGCGCCTGCGCCGCGAGGCCAGAGACTCCGGCGAGCCGAAGCGCGGGCTGCCTGCTGGTCCGGATCTCCCGGATCTCCGGCGACGAGCCCACCGCTGCCGAGGGCGTCAGGGCCGCGTGATGGGCACCGGAGGAAGATGCGTCCTTGGAGCCGGGCAGCAGCTTCGTTGCGATCACACCGGCGCCAGCCGCGGTGACGAGCCCGGCGACCACGAGCACCCACGTGGACAGGTGCCCCCGGCGATCGACGGGCGCCAACCGGGCAGCCGCAGGCAAGGGAACCGTGGCCCTCTTTTTTTGTTCTTCCGCGATGGTCTGGTGCTCACTGATCCGATCCGCCACCGCCTTGAGGAAGATCAGGCCGGAGGACTCCACGTGGCCGACGTTCCACGGGACTCTTGGCGCTCCAGCCAGCTTGGAGATGCGAGACCCCGGATCCATCATCTCCACGTGCCAATCTTGCACCGGTGGAACTTCGGGTTGTGAGTTTTCCTTCGACCGATGCTCCGGTCGCTTCGCAGCAATCGTTCGATTCATGACAGGCTCCAATGTGAGCAGATGTGCTCCCCAGTAGTTGATTATAGGTATCTAGCATGAAAGGTGCGCAGTCAAGAAAAATCACAGAATATTTTTCTGTAGCCATCGTTACGTTAAAAATTCTCATTAACGCAGTTTCGGTTAGTTAGCTTATTTCTTGAGTCGTACCGTTGGGTTGGTCACCTGCATGACTGCTTTTACAGCGCGAAAGCAGACGGTCACTTCTTGAACTTACGCGTACCTGGCCTGAACGAGAATTGTGGGGTTCGCGGTTTTGGGCGGAAGCGCTCCGGGTGAAGTTTGCGCTCCACGCTCCGCTCCACTGTACGCTCCGCTCCACTGTACGCTCCGCTCCACTGTACGCTCTGCTCCACTGTACGCTCTGCTCTTCGCTCTTCTCCGCTTTGTGATCCCATCCGAGATCCTCGGCGCTGCGCTTTTCCTCGGCGCTGCGACTCGCCCACGCGCGCCGGGTCCCACGCTATCTATTCAAGGAAGCCGGATTTCGGCGTTCTGTGGGAATAATCCGTTTGCGGCGCAGGTTTGCAGCGGTCGAGAAACTCTGGTATATACCGGCTCGATAACGCGGACGGGATACTTTTCATGAGTGATTCTCAAGTGATCCAGGTTGAAGGTCTGACCAAGCGCTACCCGGAGGTGGTGGCGGTGGATCGGATCGGTTTTTCCGTGGCCCAGGGTGAGGTGGTGGGATTTCTCGGACCCAACGGCGCCGGGAAGACCACCACGCTCAAGATGCTCACCTGCTTCATGCCGGCCACGGAGGGTCGAGCCGAGATCAACGGCTTCGACATCAACAACCAGTCGCTGCAGGTGCGGCGCGCCATCGGCTATCTGCCGGAAAACAACTCGCTGTACGAAGAGATGCGCGTGCGGGAGTACCTCCGATTCCGCGCGGCGCTCAAGCGGGTCCCCTGGTCCAAGCGCCGCCGCAACGTGGACGAGGCCATCGAGCGGTGCAACCTCGGCGACATGGTGGGCCGCACCATCGGCCGGCTGTCCAAGGGCTACCGCCAGCGGGTGGGGCTGGCCGACACGCTGGTGGCCAAGCCGCCGGTGCTAATCTTCGACGAGCCCACCGTGGGGCTCGATCCCCGGCAGATCGTGGAGGTCCGCGAGCTCATCAAGGAGCTCGGGCGCGAAAACACGATCCTCTTGTCCACCCACTACCTGCCCGAAGTGGAGCATATCTGCGACCGCGTGCTGGTCATCCACCGGGGCCGGCTCGTGCTCGACGAGCGGTTGGCGGAGCTGAAGCGAGCCGCCGACGGCACGATCCGGAGCCTCGAGGAGGTCTTCATCGAGATCACCGGAGAGCCGGCCGAGGGCCTGGCCGACGAGGTACCGCACCGAGCGGCCACGTCCAGCGGCGCGCGCCCCGACGCTCGAAACGACGAAGACGAGAAGGGATCGGGATCGGGATCGGG
>CAYFWA010000005.1:23137-24381 GCA_964346625.1 uncultured Myxococcales bacterium | reverse complement strand
GGGATCGGGATCGGGATCGGGCAAATCCGACAGCGGAGCCGTCGGAGACAACGTCGAAGACGCGGACGCGGACAAGAACGCGGACGCGGACAAGAACCCAGACGCGGACAAGAACCCAGACGCGGACAAGAACCCAGACGCGGACGAAGAGAAGAGCGGGTCCGACGGCGATGACCGGAAGCGTGGCGGCGGAGACAGCGGCGACGACAGCGCCAAGAAGAACGATGTCGCCAACAAGGGGGAGAAATGAGCATGCCCACCCACAGCCTGGCTTCCTTCGTCGGCAAGGTGAACTCGCCTACGGGCTTTTTCTGGATCCTGGCCCTGCTGGCCGTGGTCCTGATCTTGCTGGGGTTGTTCACCAACACCATGCACATCGCGTGGCGGGAGCTCAAACGGCACTTCCGCGTGCCGGAGTCGTACCTGATCCTGGCCATGTTCCTGCTGTACCAGGGGCTGGTGTTCTTCGTGCTGATCACCGTGCTCAACCGCCCGGACGCGCCCCACAGCCCGCCCATGCGGTGGTTTTTCGGCGGAGTCATCTGGTTCTACCCCATCTACGTGTTCGTGGTGGCGCTGCTCACCGCGGACCTGCTCACCGACGAGCAACGCTTTCGTACCATCGAAACCCTGATGACCAGCCCGGTGCGTGAGTCGGAGGTCGTGCTGGGCAAATTCCTCGGAGCGCTGGGCTTTTACACCTTCATGTGGCTCTGGACCCTCACCTATGTATGGATCCTGTCTGCGATATCCAAGGGCCAGTCGTTCCAGGCCGGCCCCATCATCTCGGGATACCTCGGCGCCCTGTTGGTAGGCTCCCTCGGACTGGCCTTCGGGATCCTCTGCTCCTCCATCAGCCGGAACCTACGCTTCGCCATGAGCCTCACCGGCATCGGGCTGTTGATGGTGTTCATCGTGAAGATCATCTTGATCTGGGACATCTTCAAGTCCAGCGCCGGGGACAAAGGGGAGTTCCTGGGGATCATCTCGGCGGCCTGGCTCAACAAGCTCTTCGAGCACACCCTGATCATCGACTTCATGGACGACTTCTCCAAGGGCATCGTGGACATGCGCCACGTGGTGTTCCTGGTCTCGGGGACGGTCTTCTGCCTGTTCGCCGCCACCCGCGTCGTCCAGCTCCGGAAGTGGAGGTAGGTCATGGCGACGAAGGACCAGCCGAAGCGTGACGAGCCGAAGCGTGACGAGCCGAAGCGTGACGAGCCGAAGCGTGACGAGCCGAAGCG
>CAYFWA010000005.1:7090-23037 GCA_964346625.1 uncultured Myxococcales bacterium | reverse complement strand
GAAGCGTGACGAGCCGAAGCGTGACGAGCCGAAGCGTGACCAGCCGAAGCGTGACCAGCCGAAGCGTGACGAGCCGAAGCGTGACGAGCCGAAGCGTGACGAGCCGAAGCGTGACGAGCCGCCCCGAGAGGCGGGTGCGCAAGGCGCGCCCCGGGGCTTTTTCCGCAGCCACTTTCTGATGCACGACGTGGGCGCCAGCTTCATGGCCGTGCTCGACATCCTGCTGGTGCTGGGGCTGCTGGTGGCCCTCAACGCGGCGGTGACCCGCGCCGGGTGTAACTGGAACCACCGCGGCGACTGGACCGCCATCGAGAAGAAGAAGCGCGTCTACGCCCTGTCGCAAAAAACCGTCAAGTTCATCGAGGACATCAACAAGCCCGTCGGGGTCTTCGTGTTCGTGGCGCCCCCCGGCGGACAGACGGAGTTCATGTACGAGGACATCAAGGAGCTGCTCACGCGGATGCAGTCCCACACGCGGTTTTTGTCGGTGGAGTACGTGAACATCGACACCGAGCAGCAGCGCGCCCTGGAGCTCATCAAGGAGCACGGCCTGACCATCGATCGCGACGCCTTCGCCCAGGTGGACCTGGGCAGCGCCGTGGGCGGCCAGGTGATCTTCGTGTCCGACAAGCGCAAGAAGTCGGTGAACTTCTTCGACACCGTGAAATACAAGATGCAGCAGCAGAAAAAGGAAGGGAAGCAGGTCAACCCGCGCATCCAGGCCTTCAAGGGCGAGGAGATGTTCCTCAACGCCCTGATCGCGGTGACCCAGCGCCGCCAGCCCCGGGTCTGCTTCAGCAGCGGCCACATGGAGGCGAGCGCCAAGGGCTACTCGGATCTGGACCTGGCCTTCGCCGCGCAGGAGCTCAAGCGACAGAACTTCCAGACCGAGACCCTGGAGAAGCTGTCGGGGCAGGTGCCGGTGCGCTGCGACATCCTGGTGGTGGCCGCGCCCAAGGTCCCGCTGCAGCAGAGCGAGGTCTCGTCGGTGCAGGCCTACCTGGACAAGGGCGGCAAGCTCGTGGTGATGCCGCGGACGCTGGACATGTCGGGCAAGACCTGGTCGCGCACCGGCCTCGAGGACCTGCTGGAGCGCTACGGGGTGCACATCGAGGACGCCCTGGCCATGGACGCCACCACCGCGGTCCGGCTCATGGGCGGTGACGTGACCATCGTGCCGCTGGCGTGGCTGGCGGAGCAGGGCTGGAACGCCGAGCACCCCATCGGCAAGGCCATGACCGGCAAGCGCCTCAAGGTGCCCTCGCCACGGGCGCTCAAGGCGCTGTCCAAGCCGGAGCTCGAATCGGTGGTGGTGCTGTCCACCAAGACCGACAAGGAGGCCTGGGGAGAGCGGGACCTCTACGGCCGCATGGGCTACGATCCGAAACGGGACATCCCTTCGCCGGTGCCGGTGATGGTGGCCGCCAGGGAGCGTAAGCAAAACGGCGCTCGGGTGGTGGTGATGGGCTCCTGGCTGATGGTGGCCAACTTCAAGCTGGATCCGAACCGCCCCACCATCGACTTCACCAAGGAGCTCCTGCTGGCCACCTTCAACTGGCTGGCCGAGCAGGAGGCCCTGGTCGCCTTGCCGCCGCGCAAGCCGGAGCACGTCAAGCTCGAGCTCACCAACAAGCAGGTGAACCGCATCGGCCGCCTGGTCATCGTCGTGCTCCCCCTCATCGCCGTGATCCTGGCGCTGATCGTCTGGCTGCTGCCTGCGATTCGGACGCGGCGTCAGCGCCCCGCGGTGGCCGTCGACCCGGATCAGGGAGGTGCGCGATGACCGGGACCATCATGGGCATCATCTTTGCCATCGGCATCCTCGGCGCCGCGCTGGGCGCCTTCTTCACCGTGCTGGACTGGCGCGCCCGCGGACCGCGATATCTGAGCACGCTGGTGCTGGCCGCTGGCACCCTGGGGTTCTCGGGCTGGTACCTGTGGGGCCATGAGCCACCGCGCAAGCCCAAGGGGTACGAGGAGGTGAAAAACCGCGTGGTGAAGGGCTTCACCTCGGACCAGGCCACGCGCCTGGAGATCTCGCGGCGGGGCAAGACCGTGGCGCTCGCCAAGAAAGACGGCCAGTGGATGCTCACCCAGCCCGTCCGCTTCCCGGCGGACCAGGACGAGGTGGAAAACCTGCTGACCGAGATCAAGATGCTCGACCGGGACAAGACCCTGCCGGGGCCCCGCACCAAGGCCGAGTACGGCTTCGAGAAGTCCCCCATCAAGGTGGTGGTGGAGGGAGCCACCCCGGAGCCGCTCACCCTCACCATCGGCGGGTCGGACGTCACCGGGGCCAAGGTGTACCTCGCGAAAAACGACGCGGACGATGTGCTCGTAGTCAACGAGCACATCCGGGAGGCCTTCGACAAGGAGCCGGGCGGCCTGCGCGACACCGCCGCCCTGCGGTTCAAGCCTTCGGACGTCAAGCGGCTGCAGCTCACCACCCGCGCCGGCAAATCGTTCCGTCTCGCACGAGCAGACGGCTCCTGGACCCTGCGCGTGGGCCGGGAGGCCTACGGCCAGCGCGCCAACCAAAAGACCGTGGAGGAGCTGATTCGCAAGCTCCAGGACCTGCGCGCCACCCGATTCGTGGCCGACGGGAAGGCGGCCCTGGCCAAGCACGGGCTGGATGAGCCCCAGCGCACGCTGGTGGTGCACGACGGCAAGCCGCACACGCTGCTGCTGGGCGGCCCCTGCCCCGGACGCCGCGAGGACCGGCTGGCCGGGCGCCGGGGTGAGTTCCCGGCGGTGTTCTGCGTCCGCGCCAAGGAGCTGCAGGCCCTGCTGATGCCGGTGGCAGACCTGCGCGACGCCAGGCTGGTGGGCGTGAAGGCGGCGGACGTACAGGCCATCCACGTCCAGGCGGGGGGCAAGGAGCTGCGGCTCGAGCGGCAGGGGCTCGACTGGGACGTGAAGAAACCGGCCAAAAGCGAGCTAAAGCGGGCCAGCGCCGATCAGGTGGAAGAGTTCATCCGGGAGCTGCGCTCCCAGACGGTGTTGACCTTCCTGCCTCCCCCCGAACAGGGGCTCGGCAAGCTCGGTTTGGACAAGCCGCGGGCGGTGTTGACCCTCGAGACCACGGGCGGGCGCAAGGAGACCCTGAAGCTCGGCGCCCAGAACGAGGATCAGAACTACTACGCCCAGCGCTCCGGTGAGAAGCTCGTGGTGGTCATCCACCGCAAGGCCGGCGCGCTACTGTCCCCTTCGGTGCTGCGCTTTCGTGACCGCAACCTGCTGAGCTTCGCCAAGCAGCCCAACGAGGCGGTGGAGATCACCGCCACCGAGGGGACGCTGGTGGAGCGCGTGGTCTACGAAGGGGGGCTGTGGCGGATGAAGAAGCCCCTGGAGATCAAAGCGGACGCCGACGCCATCGACGCCATGCTGTCGGTGCTCTCCCAGCTCAAGGCCAAGCGCTTCGTGGCGGAGCGGCCCCAGGCGGCCCACGGCCTGACCGTCCCCAGCCGGACCCTGAAGATCCTGCTGGAAAAAGAGGACCTGTCGGCCAAGACCCCAGGCACCAAGAAAAAAGAGACCCACGTGATCAAACTGGGCGCCGACGCCCCGAAGGGCGGCTGCTACGGCCAGCTCAGGGGAGCCGGGCAGCCGGTTTTTCTCCTGGAGGCCAACCAGTGCCGGGATCTCCGCCTGCACCTGGTGACCCGCCGCCTGGCGGACATCCGCACCGGCCAGGTCCAGCAGATCAAGCTGACCCGCGGTGGCGGGGTGGAGCACCTGGAGCGCCGGGGCGCGCGTTGGGGGCGCAAGGGAGGGCCGCTGGTCTCCACCACCGCCGTGAAGGGCCTGCTCACCACCCTGGCCTCGCTACGCGCCACGCGGGTGGTTCGCTACGGCGCGCCCACCGCCGCCCAGGGCCTGCAGCGCCCCATCCTCCAGGTGGAGCTCGTCATGAAGGGCGAGGACGCCGCCACCGTGGTGCTCCGCATCGGCGCCGCCCTCAAGGAAAACAACCGGGTGGTGGGCCACTACGCCGTGCGGGAAGGGCGGTCCGTGGTGTATCTGCTCGGCCTCCCCGCCGTGGAGTCCATCCAGCAGGTGAAGCTCTGACTCGGGGGGTCAGACCCCCAGAAACAGCCGATTGCCGAAGTTGCGCTCGAGGTTGCAGTCGAAGATCTTGCGTGCGGACGCCTCGATGTCGTAGGGCACCCGCAGATACTCGAAGGTCAGGCTCTCGGTGTCGAACACCGTGTAGCTGGCCCGGTTGTCATAGTCCCGCGGCTGCCCCACGCTACCCACGCCGATGATGTACTTATGGTCGGGACGGACCTGGAAGCGGGTGGCCACCACGGCGTGCACCTCGGTGCGGCTGAGGGCGAAGGCCTTGCACAGGTGGGAGTGGCCGATGAAGGTGATCTCGGCCAGGTCGTCCCAGTAGGGCAGGCAGCCCTGAGCCTGCTCGATGCTGAAGATGTAATCGAAATCCTCGAGGTTCAGCGGAGAGCCGTGGCAGTAGCAGCGGTTCTCCTCGCGATGCTCGTAGGGAAGCTCGGCGAGCCACTGCTGGTTGGCCTCGCTGAGGATGGAGGCGTGGTAGTCGAGGGCGTGACGGCAGGCCTCGTAGTAGAAGGCGTAGTCCATGCGCCCCACCACCGCCGCGTCGTGGTTGCCCAGCACGGCGATGTCAGCGGCCTGGCGAACGATATCGCAGCACTCGTTGGGGCTGGCGCCGTATCCCACCGTATCTCCGAGGCAAACCAACTGGTCCACCCCCAGCTCCCGATACCGTTCCATGACTGGCGCGAGGGCCTGGCGGTTGGCGTGTACGTCGCTGAAGATCCCGATTTTCATCCAGCGCCTGTGGTCTTGAGGGCCCGCATCATCGCGATGGCATCGAATAGTAGGGGATCACCGTACCCGAAGCCCTTCCTTCTGGCAAGCTCAGGCAGTGTTCCCCGTGGTACCGCGGCGATGGGTCGGTGCTTGGATCTCTCACTTCCGTTCCCCGTCATCGGTGGGCCTCGGGTCCGTCGTCCAGCGATGACTCCTCGATGAGATCGTCGGCCTCGAGAATCTCCTCCTCTCGTAGCCCCTCGGCGTCATCCTCCAGCAGCGCGTGGAAACGCTCGGTGAACCGGGCCACCGGTGAGCGGGAATCGTCGGCTTCCTCCCGCCCCTCCTCCCCCTGCTCCAGCGCCAGCTCCGCGAGCACGTTCAGCGCGTGCTGGGCCACCGTGGCGGCCTCCTGATCACGGCTCCCCGACAGATCCACCAGGACGTCCCGTCCCCCCTCGCGCCGCGCGACGGCGGCCATGGCGTGGGCCAACCGCTCCTGCTGGATCTCGTTGGAGTGGCGGATCCGGCTGGCGAGATCCATGAGGCAGCCCCCCCCGAGATCCCCCAGCGCAAAGGCGACGCTGCGCCACTGCTCGGTGGGCTCGTCGAGCAGCAGATCGATGAGTCCCTCCACCGCGAGCTCGGCCTGCAGGGAGCCCACGGCCAAGGCGCTGGTGATTCGAATCAGGCTCACCGGCGATCGCAGGAGCTCCGTAAAGTACGGGGCGGCCTCGGCTCCCACGGCCACCAGGTTCGGAAAGAGCCGTTCGAGCTCCGGACGATCCATGCTCTCCAGTTGGGCGAACACCTCCGGGAGCGCGCGCAGCTCGCCGCGGCGGCAGAGCTCCAGGGCAGCCTCCACGCGAGCGCCGGGGCTCCCGAGCATCACCACCAGCTCCGCGGGAGAGAGCGCGGCGAGATCCTCGGTGGGACTCGTCTCGATGGCCTCCGGCAGCCGAGATGGAGCGAAGGCCGTGGCCTCGTCGGCGTCCGGATCCGCGAACGTCCCTTCATCGGATGCGGCGTCGTCCTCGAAGATGAGATCGTCCGCGTTCACCTCCTGGGCCTCTTCCTCCTCGCTCGCGACCCCGCCCATCCCCTCCCCGGGCTCATCGTCGGCGTCTCGGGCTTCGATGAGGTCCTCCTCGTCGAGCAGCTCCAGCGGTTCGGTGTGTCGTCCCCCCCCCGGCGCCTCGGAGAGCCCGGCGGGACCATCGGTGTCCCGGGGCTCCCCCTCCGCCACGGAGTCGGTTTCCCAGGCCTCGTCGCCTTCGGCAACGCCATCCGTGTCCGGCTCCGGCTCCGGCTCCGTGTCCGTGTCCGTGTCCGTGTCCGTGTCCGTGTCCGTGTCCGTGTCCGTGTCCGGCTCCGGCTCCGTGTCCGTGTCCGGCTCCGGCTCCGTGTCCGTGTCTGGCTCCGGCTCCGTGTCCGGCTCCGGCTCCGCGTCATCCGGCGCGTCGACGGTGGAAAGCCGCGCTTCGACCTCCGCGGCCAGCTCCTCCCAGCGTGGATCCAGGGGCACCCCCAACCGCTCGGCTTCCTCGAGCAGGGCGACCCAGTTCGCGTGCGCCGCGCTGGCGCTCAACCCGCTGGCGCGCTCCCCCTGGCTCACCTGTTCGAAGCCCGCGAGGCAGGCTCGTAGCAGATCGCGCTTGGAGGTGGCGAACCCCGCGTCCAGGGCGAGCCGCCGCAACCGCGCGTCCATCCAGATCCCGTGGTCCAGGGCAGCGCGAAGCACCCGCAACCGCATGGCCCGCCAACCGGCGGCCGGAAACGACCTTCGCAAAAGCAGCTCGTCCTCGCGCTCCGGCTCGCACCAAGGGGCGATGCGCTCCAACGCCTTCAGCGCCGACACGGCGTCCGGCAGGTCCGTATAGTCACTCGGGTCGAACTCCACCTGTCCCTGGGGGAGCCCGGGATAGCCTGCATCCAGGAAGGCCCGCAGCGCGGCTTCCGGATCCCGAGAGTCCTCCGGACGCTCGGCCAGCAAAGCGTCGGCACGCTCCCACACCACGCGGACGTTCTCCTCCAGGGGAAAGTGCAGCTCCTGAACAGTGACCGGGGAGAGGGCCTCGTCGTAGATCTCCAGCACAATCCGGAAGTCGCCCGCCAACTGCTCGAGCACGGATCGCTCCTCGGGCTCGGCCACGTCAAAGGGCCAGAAGACGGCGTAGGGGTCCTCTCCCTGCTGCTGCCCGACGGCCGCCACCCCGAGGGTCACCAGGGGGTAGGATTCGAATTCAAGGAGCTGGAACACGCCCTCCGGCTCGATGCCCACGAACAGCTCGGCCTCCTCGGGAGCCAGGGCGACGGCCAGGTGCAGCAGCCCGTCGCGCAGATACCATATGGGCTCCTGATCCTCCTGCGTCTGCCAGCGCGACAGCTCCAGTGGTAAGGAGGCCTCCTCTTCGTCCGCATCCTCCGCATCCTCCGCGTCCTCCGCGTCCTCCGCGTCCTCTGCGGGGGCCTCGTCCTCCGCGTCCTCCGCGTCCTCCGCGTCCTCTGCGGGGGCCTCGTCGTCTTCTTCTTCGAGGGCCTCGTGCGCTTCGTCCTCCATCGTGGCCGGGGTGGACGCATCGCGCTCCTTTACCCCCTCCGGGGCGGCTGCCCCGGAATCCGCGGGAGAAGCCAAGGTGGCGTGGTCGAGCGTCTCGCCCTCCGTGGTCTCGCGGACAGGGCTGCCCTCCCCCGCGGCCTCTTCGGCCGACTCCGAATCCCCCAGCTCTGCCGCAGCGAGCACCGCCTGGGCCAGCGAGCTACTGGATTCCGGACGACGCCCCACCCACTCGCCCTCGTCGCCACCGGGCAACACCGCGTCGTCCTTTTCGCTGGTACCCGTGTCCTCCGCGATCGCCGGAACCGGCTCATCAGCCGACGATCCGTCCTCGAGCTCTGTCCGCCAGCCTGCCGCGTCCGCCTCCTCGCCCGTGTCTGCGAACCGCACCTCGCGGTCTTCCTCGGCGGCCACTCCCTCGAGCAGCAGATCCCCGTCCTCCTCGTCCTCCTCGTCGTCCGCGGTCATCGCAGACTCCCGCGCCTTGAGCTCGAGTCGATCCCGATCCGCCACGCGGGTGGGTGAGTCCCCATCCCCCATCATGATCGGCTGCTGCCCCAGGTGTCCCTCCAACCGCTCCAGCTCGGCTTGACGCTGCAGCAGAAGCTGCTCCACCTCCCGCAGCTCCGCCTCCTTCGCGACGATCTCCTGCTCCCGGCGCCGCAGCTCCGCCTGGGCGGAGGCCTCGATGTCCGTGTCCAGCAGCTCCCGCTGCTTCAAATCCACGGAGAGCCGCTCCTGCACCTCGGCGAGCTCATCCTCCCACTCGGCCAAACGAGCCTCGCGAGCCACGATCTGCTCCTCGCGCTCGTCCAGGGGGGAGTCCGCGGGCGCAGCCCGGGGAGACTCCGCGGACCGCTCCAGCAACGCAGACAGCTCGGCCTCCCCGAAGACCACCTCGAAGCCGAGGACGTAGGCCGGGATGGGGTGGGTTCCGTCCTCGGCGAGGCGTTCGAGCAACCGCGCCCGCTCCGCCAGCTCCCTGCCGCGGTAGCTTTCGGGCAGGACCAAGACGAACCGTAGTTGCTCCGCGTCGTGATAGACCAGGGGGATGGTGACCTGCTGAAGCGCCTCGCTTCCAGCGGGTTGGACCCAGTTCAGATCCCCCGAAAGCAGGCGCTCGGCGACCGCCGGATCGCTCGTGGAGTTGACCACGGTGTGCACTCGCACCGCCGCGATCTCTCCCCCGGGCAGCGTCCAGTGCACGGTCTCTAGCCGAGTCTGTCCCAGCGCGCCCCCGTAGGGCTCCTCGCGCGAGGCAGCGTCACCGTCGAGGTGGTCGAAGGGATGAGAATCTCGGGTCATGGGGCCTCCCCCTTGCGAGGTGCGTCTTTTTCCTACAGATTATCCGGGGATAGCATAGATACATGGCGCAGTAAACACTGCGCGAGCCCGCGCGAGCCCCAGGTGTGCGTGTAATGAGCCCATTTGCCCCCCCCTTTCCCGATCCTCCACCCGACGACGAGCCCATGCCGGCGCCGGTGGCGCAGCTCGTCGCCCAGGCCGCGAGCTACGTCAACCAAGCGCTGGATTTCGAGCTCGACGGCACGGACGCCAGCCTCAGCGTGCTGGATCACTATCTATCCCAGGTGCCCGCGGATCCCGTCGAGGTCGCCGAGCTGACCGCGGCTGCGGTGGGCAGCTATTTCGGGGAGGTGCTCCGGCGTCGATTCGGCGCCCGTTGGGCCCTGCCTACCCCGGATCCACGCGGGTGGCGTCTGGAGCTGAGCCAGTTGGACCTGTCGCTGAGTCCCATGGCCGTGGCCTACCAGGCCATCGTGCGGGGTGCCGACGCGCGGCTCGACGACGGTCTCGAGGCGCCGCCAAAGCAAAGGGCGCTCCTAGAAGAGGTCCTCGCCCAGCTCGCCCCGGTTCCCGAGCAGGATTACTACACCCTCACCACCCGCTACGACACGCTGGAGACCATCGTGGACGCCCTGCTTGCGCACCGGGTCCATCGAGAGCAGATAGCGGATACGGGCCGCCCCCCCGAGGGGCCATGATGCCTACCTGAGAACCACGTCTCCGTACACCGACAGCAGATCCAGCCGAGCCTCGCCCTCGCCGCCCTGCCCCCGTTTCCCGGCTCGTGAGCCTGCCGTTGATCGCGTGAGCTGCGCGTCCCCCGGCAACCGGATGCTCCCGTGCTTGGTACGCAGGCGGAACCGATACCGTGGCGACTTGCGTACCCGGACATCGATGTCTCCCCGCCGGGTCTTGACCTCCAGCCGCCCGTGGCGGCTGATGGTGGCGGTGAGGGTGATCCCCCCCTCAGTGGTGGAAAACCGCACCACCGGTGCTTGGATCTCCCGCGCGGAGATGGAGCCCCGCAAGAGCCGAGCTGTGACGTGCGCCCCTCGCACCGACCGAAGCCGCAGATCGCCGTCGTAGCCGTCCACGTCCACCGGACCCCGGATCTTACTGATGAACTGCCGTCCTCGATCGCTGCTCGTGCGCAGGGTTCCGCGCACGTTGTGGGCGAAGATGCGCCCCTGCTGCGAGCGCAAGGTGACATTGCCTTGCAGATCCGCGACGTCGATGTCCCCGCTGCGGGTGGTGGCCTTCACGGTGATCCGCCGGGGCACGTACACCGTGAGCTCCAGGCTGGCCCCCTCGATGGGCACCGCCCGGCCGGAGGCGACCTTCGTCCCGGCGCTCAGCTCCGCGGCCGCGCGATACACGCCGAGCAGCGCCCGTTGCACCCGGCGGATGTCCTCGCGCACCTTCGCGCTCCAGGGCTTGGGCTGCGCGAAAAGCTGCCTGAGCTGCTTGCGCAGCGCCAGGCTCCGTGAATGGAGCCGTCGTCCCACCGGCAACGCGGCCTTCATCAGCACCCGCGTCTCCACTCGGATCTGACCGTTTTGTACGTCCCCCTTGACCCGCAGGCGGCGCGCGGTGACCTCGTCCGGCCCGCGCTTGATGGCCTTCATCAGCACCCGCGGACGATCCCAACCGCGGACGGTGAGCTTGCCGAGCGGGTGTACGATGGTGACCGATTCGATTCCCGTGGCAGGAACGCTCAGCTCCTTCTTGATCACGGATCGGGCCCGGGCGGGCGCGCTCGCGCAGAGCCCGGCCACCAGTATCCCCGCCAGCACGCCCGCCGGGAAGCGGCCAATGCTGCTCAACGGGCCGCCCGCCTCGATTCGCTCAGATCGTGTCATCGACCCTCGGGGACAAGACGTCGCGCAGGTAGTCGATCTTCGCCCGGTAGGCCGCGAACACCAGCTCCTGCAACGCCCCGTCCGCTGGCGCGCGACGCACCAGCTCGCGACTCTGCTCGATGGCGGAGTCCAGCACGCGCAGATCGGCCTCGTAGGCGCGCCGGCGCTTCCAGGACCACAGCGGCTTCTCGCCGTCGGCCAGGGAGCGGAGCATCTGGATGGCGTTGCGGTAGTGCCGCTCTGCTTTCTGGAACTCCGCCTCGGCCGAGGCCCGGATGGACAGCGGCGCCTGCACGGTGGGCGCCACCGGAGGCGAAGCGGGACGCCCCGCCACCAGCAGGGCCACCAGCGCCGCGGTGCCCACCGCGGCGAAGCCGAGGGTCGTCCCCCAGACGAGGCGACGGCGGCGGCGATCCACCGCCGCGGCCACCGAGTCGAACAGCGCCGGGGGGGGGGACAGTGAGCCCATGTCTCCCAGCGCGCGCTTCACGGCCTCGAGCTGCGCCAACGCCTTTCGACAGCCCTCGCAGCCTTGCAGGTGAATCTCCAGCTCACCCTGGGCCTCGGCCCCGAGCTCACCATCCAGATACCGGCTGAGCGCCTCTTCCCGCTCCGGGCACCCGAGCGGATCGGGCAGTGGTGCCGGGGCGTTTCTCACCGTAGCGCCTCCGGGTCCCCGGTCAAAAGCCGCCGCATACGGGCCCGGGCCTTGTGAAGCTGGGATTTCGATGTCCCGCGGTGCCAACCCATGATCTCGGCGATCTCCTCGTGAGACAGTCCCTCCACATCGTGCAGGATCAGCACGGCGCGATAGCCCGGCGGGAGCGACCCCAGGGCGCGCTCGAGCTGGATCCGATCCAGGGCACCGCCGCTCACCGGGGGCGAATCGGCCACGTCCCCCATGGCGCCCACCGATCGCATCCGCTCCTGTTGGCGCTTGCGTCTTCCCAGGAAGGTCAGCGAGGCGTTGACCGAGAGGCGATAGATCCAGGTCCCGATGGCGGAATCCCCTCGAAACCGACCGATTCCCCTGAATATTTTAATGAAAACTTCTTGTACCACCTCCTCCGCGTCCTGGTAGCCCACCATGCGGCAGACCACCGAGTACACGCGCCCCACGAAGAGCTGGTAGAGCCTCCCCATGGCCACGCGATCGCCGCGCTGGCAGGCGTCCACCAGGGATCGCTCCTCTTGCCGCCGAGCACGGGCCGTGGAGGCCACGGTCATCTTGCTTTGGGAGTCAGTCAGGGGACACCTCCTCAGGTTCACATTCAGGGGGGGAAGCCCCATCCCCCCTCGTCCCGAAAAAGCGCGGTTTTTCGGGGCTCCCCCCCAATCATCGCTGCGGGGAACAGAGCCAATTCGCCGTTTCGCGAAGCGACGGTCCCACGTGCTACCTGAACGGTTATATCCTCACAATCACTCACGAATCAAAACTCTCCAGGCCAAGCGTCTCGGGCGCGGAGCTCCCCGCGCGCGGTCTGTTGCCTATTTGAGACTCTCCACCACCGGCGAGGGTTGCCAGCTCGGCTTCCACCAGTATCGCCGTGCGTTGGTGACCGCGTCCCGCACCGACCTCTGCGTCAACCCGAGCCGGGGCGCGATCTGGGAGATCAGCGTCCGCTCGAGGACCTTGGGCCGACGCTTCCACAACGCTTTGCGGCGTCCGTGCTTGGGATCCGCCAATACGATCCGTTGCCGTTTCTCCAGTCTCCGCAGCACCTCCACGTCGAGGGCCGACGGACGTCGGACTCCTTTCTCGTGTCCCTCGATAACCCGCACCCGCCGCACCGTATTCCCCTGCCCGTCCCAACCCCGGCCGTCCGGCGCCAGGTGGGCCGTGCCCAACACTCCGCCAAAGGCCCACAACCCCTTGGGCCAGGCCTGCACCCGCACGACATCCAGGGAGGTGGCGCCCTTGCCCACCCGCACGGCCTCGCGGAGCCGCTCCTTTACCTGCGGTGGGGTGGCAAAAGGAGAGACGGCGATGTCCATGTCGAGAGAGCCCCGGTTCGGGTTGTCCCGGTTTTCCCGGATCGCCCAGACGAACGCCGGGAGCTTCTTCTTCTTCCAGATGGTGTGGCGCCGCTTGTACTCCAGGCTGTGGTCGATGACCTCCTCGTACGCCTGCTTGACCTTGGCGGCCTCGTGGTCACAGGCCGATGCGAGGGCGGCGAAAGAAAAAACCAGCGCAAAGAAGGTGCGCGCACGAGCGAGTCGAGACATGGGGGCCGAGTATAATCCAGATCGGGCGTTTTGATCGATACGCCCGTCTTGTTCGATACGCGCGAGTGGTCGCACCGGCCCGCCGGAGCATATGGGAGGATCCGGGGTTCAAAATTTGACTGATCTCCAGAAATCAGTTCAGCATTTGTGCAGCGCATACACGAATGTCACAAAAATACAAGCACACGAAAAAACTTCTTGCCAAACATTGAGTTTGACCGATAACTCAGTATTGTGGCGTACACGTTCCATGTGCTAGCGTAACGTCTTCGAGGCGATGAAGGTCATTCAATCCAATATCCGAGACGAGAAGGCCCTGCGGGAGCGTTTCCTGCCGGAGATGCAGCACAGCGGCATCTTCATTCCGAAGGCGCAGGGGCTCACCGTGGGGGAGCGGGTCTGTGTGTGGATCCAGCTCCGCAACCTCGGCGCCGACATCCACCTGTACGGCACCGTGTACTGGATGCGCCATCGCTCCGACAGCCGCCACTCGCGGTTGCGCAGCGGAGCTGGCGTCGGCTTCCGCGGGGGGCAGGAGGACAAAGTCGATCTCCTCCAGAGCGTCATCGACGGCACCGCGCGGTTCTTCCCGGAGCGTCGCGAGAAGCGGACGCCGCTGCTCAACCCCTGGCGATGCGAGATCCGCGCCGACGGTGAAGAGGGCTTCCGGCCGGCCATGGTCACCGATATCAGCAGAGGCGGGGTCTCTTGCGTGGTGGGGACCCTCTCCCCCGAAGAAGGCGAGCACCTGGAGCTGCAATTTCCCTGGCATTCCGAGGTCACCCACGAGCTGGAGCTCGTGTGGCGCAAGGACGCGGAAACCCGCTATCAGCTCGGGTTGGCCCGCCAATCGAGCTCTTCCAAGACCGATCGCGACTGGAAAGCGCTGGTGAGCCGCGCCCGGCGCCTGTTCCGCTCCAGCATCTGGACCCGCACCTCCACCGGCAGCGCACCGCAGCTCTGACTTTTTGCCCTTCGGATCGTCACTTTTCGGGCTCCGACGGGGTGCACAGCATCACCACGCTGTGACGCCGGACGGGGACACGCTCGATCCGTCCCAAGCCGGGAGAGTCCTCCACCGCGTAGAGCCAGCGCTCCTGAGGGGCCGCCGTGTCCAGCAGCCGCCTCCAGCGTGATCCGGCCGGCGCGGGGAGCACGAAGTTGCGATCCCGAGCGCTGGCGTTGAACATCAGATACAGATCTGGCTCCTGTGGGTGCTCGGTGTTGATCCAGCAAGCCAGACAACGGCTGTCACTGGACCAGGGGCTCTGATCGACCTGGGGACCGTACCAGGAGATGTCGGGCTGGCCGTCGTCCAGGGGGTCGCCCGTGAAAAAACGACGGCGGCGCAGGGCGGAGAACCGCTGGCGAAGCTGAATGAGCCCCTGCACGAACTTCACCAGCGACGCGTTGCGGTCCAGCAGCCCCCAGTCCAGCCAGGAGAGCTCGTTGTCCTGGTTGTAGGCGTTGTTGTTGCCGCGCTGGCTCCGGCGCATCTCGTCCCCGGCGAGAATCATGGGCACCCCCTGGGAAAGCAGCAGCGTGGCGAGCAGATTCCGGATCTGCCGCGCTCGCAGCGCGTTGACCTCGGGATCGTCGGTCTCTCCCTCCACGCCGCAGTTCCACGACAGATTCTGGTCACTGCCGTCCCGGTTGTTCTCCCCGTTGGCCCAGTTGCGCTTCCGCTCGTAGGTGACCAGATCCGACAGCGTGAATCCGTCATGACAGGTCACGAAGTTGATGCTGTGCAGCGGCGTCCGCCCGCTGCCCTCGTAGAGATCGGCAGAGCCCGCCAGACGCGTGGCCAGGGCGGCCGACAGTCCGGGCTCGCCGCGCCAGAACCGCCGAACGTCGTCACGGTAGTGCCCGTTCCACTCGGCCCAGCGCTCCCCCGGGAAGGAGCCCACCTGGTAAGCCCCCGCCGCATCCCAGGCCTCGGCGATGATCTTGCTTCCGGCGAGCACCGGGTCCTCGGCGATGCGCTCTAACAGCGGCGGGTTCGCGAGGATCTCCCCGTCCTGATCGCGCCCGAGCACCGAGGCCAGATCGAACCGAAAACCATCCACGTGCATCTCCACCACCCAGTAACGCAGACAATCCAGGATGAAGTCACGCACCAGCGGGTGGTTGCAGTTCAGCGTGTTGCCGCAACCGGAGTAGTTCTTGTAGCGACGCCGATCCTCCCCGAGCATGTAGAAGATGATGTTGTCGAGGCCGCGGAAACAGAGGGTGGGCCCGGTCTCGTCGCCCTCCGAGGTGTGGTTGAACACCACGTCGAGGATGACCTCGATCCCGGCCCGATGACAGGCTTTCACCATCTCCTTGAAGGCCCGCACCTGCGACCCCACCCGCCTCAGGCTACAGTAGCGGGACACCGGCGCAAAAAAGCAAACGGTGCTGTATCCCCAGTAGTTGCCGAGCAGCTCCCCGGTGGCCGGGTTGCGCTTGGGGTTTTCCCGGTGGTCGAACTCCTGCACCGGCAAGAGCTCCACCGCCGTGACGCCGAGGGAACGGAGATGCTCCAGGCGCTCGGTGAGGCCGTGGTAGGTGCCGGGGCGCTCCACGCCGGAGGAGGGATGGATCGTGAACCCCCGCACGTGCAGCTCGTAGATCACCGTCCGATCCATGGGGGTCCCCAGCGGCCGGTCCCCTTCCCACTCGAACTCGTCGTCCACCACCACGCACTTGGGACACCCCGCCGCGCTGTCCACGATGGAGGGGGTGAGATCCCCGTCCGGGGAGGTGGGCTCGAAGCCCCGCGCGTCTGCCAGATCCCAGTCGAAGCTCCCGGTCACGGCCCGCGCGTAGGGATCCAGCAGGAGCTTGTACGGGTTGTACCGGTGCCCACGCAGCGGGTCGTATTCCCCTTCCACCCGATAAGCGTACAGCGCCCCCTCCTCCAATCCGGACACGAACACCGACCAGATGTCGCCCTGACGATGGGTGGCCGGATCCAGCGGAATCCGGGCGTACGGGACGGCGTCCTCCGGACGATCGAACAGCTCGAGCCACACCCGGCGGGCGTGGCGGGAAAACACGGCAAAGCGCACACCTCCACGAGCGATGGTGGCCCCCAGGGGCGTGGGCCGTGCGGGGCGGCTGCGCAGGCCACCCAGGGAAGTCAAGGGAGCCGGTTTCATGGATGGGTACCCCGCGGTTTCCTCGCGGTTCGGTTTCCTCGCGGTTCGGTTTCCTCGCGGTCCGGTTTC